>JBCCKK010000138.1:0-8747 GCA_039027395.1 Verrucomicrobiota bacterium
ATATTGATGGGTGGTCACCGTGGCTGGACCTGAAATGATCAATGGAGTCCGGGCTTCATCAATCAAAATACTATCGACCTCATCAATAATTGCAAAGCTGTGCCCTCGCTGAACTTGGTCTTCTTTGCGAGTCGCCATTCCATTGTCTCGGAGGTAATCGAAGCCAAATTCGGAGTTGGTCCCGTAGGTGATATCAGCGGCATACTGTTCGCGGCGCTCTTCGGAGCGTTGAGCGTGTTGAAGGCAACCGACCGTAAGTCCGAGATAACGATAGATTTCACCCATCCATTCGGAGTCCCGAGCTGCGAGATAGTCGTTAACGGTTACGACGTGAACACCGTTACCGGAAAGAGCGTTTAGATAAGCAGGCAACGTAGCCACGAGGGTCTTACCTTCTCCAGTAGCCATCTCGGAAATATTTCCTTGGTGCAACATCATACCACCGACGAGCTGCACATCAAAGGGCACCATATTCCAAATCATCATCTGCCCGCGGACATCGACTTCTCGTTCGGCCTCGGTGAAGCGGCGACAGCAATTTTTAACAACCGCAAATGCCTCGGGTGCTATATCTTCTAAAGTTTCGCCTTCCTTGAGGCGTTTGCGAAATTCGTCGGTTTTGGCTTGGAGTTGTTCATCGCTGAGAGATTGTAGTTCTTCCTCCAGTCGATTGATTTCTTGAACCGTAGGGGCAAGCTGTTTCAACGTCCGCGTGTTCTGCGTTCCGACCAGTTTTTTAATGAACCAATTAAACATAATGACAAACGGGCAATACCTTGTCGCAAAGCGTTCCGGACTGCAAGTGCCAACCCTCGGGAAAATCAGTCGAAATATTTTTGAATAAAACTTCGAAGCCTATTTTTTATCTACGGATTTTGGGAAGATGTTGTTGGTCGTTGATTAGCGAACATATGCCCTCTTTTGTCACGAATATGGAATACTAGTGGCGAATTATCCTTCGTCGTCTCGGACTAAACGATATATGATTACGCATTCAATTTTGTAGGATGGTACCGAATATTGAAAGCGAGTCAGGAGATTGTGGACCTAAAGTAAAGAGTTAGCTAATGCGGGAGCGAATTAGAGGTTACTAAGTTCTCCGAAGTCTTGGGGCTACAAGAGCCAAAGCAACTAAGGCAATTACTGAAACGATCTGAGACGTTTCTGGAACAATAAGTAGGTCGTCGGGAGGTAATGCATTATCGGTAAATCGAATTTCGTCGAGGGTTCCTGTATTGTTATTGGGATTTCCATCCATGCGATAGCCAATAATTACTTCGGGCTGCGCAGCCGCACCGCCCCACCAGAGAGGTCGATCGGTTCCCGTATCAAGCGTTGCAGCGGGGCTGGTAACATCATCAACATAAAGATTGGCAACTCCTGTAGCTTCATCGTAGGTGAAAGCGATGTAATGCCAGTCTCCATCGTTGACGGATGTTCCACTCGAGAGCGTGTGCTGGGTGGTGTTATTACCGCTGCTATCTGAGGTCCAGAAATTAACGCGAGCATTATTAGGATCTACGATGCGAAATCCATCATTAAGTGTTCCCTGTTCTCCAGCATCGTTGAAATCGGTTGTTCGGGCGACAAATCCTGCGTCACTTTCGGTAGTGCGCATCCAAAATTCAACAGTGATACTATCTATATCGAGTGTCGAAGAATAGGCTGCGGTCCCAAAGATCCCGTCGCTACCCGAGCCATTTGTCGAAGAACGGATGCTTCCAGTATTTGGAACATTGGGTCCAGGGACCACGGTATCAAACAAGTCTGGAGCATTGGTTCCGATCGTAGCATCCGATGAGATTAAGGCGGGTTCGGATCCAACCTCGTTTGGGTTTTCCAAGCCGTTTGCGCTTGGGTCATCATCTTCACCGGCTTCAAAACGCCACCAAGAGACGGTTGCCGCCGAGGCACTGAAAGACACTGCTAACCCGAGAGTAGCTGTAAGCACTAAGTATCTGAACGGACGGCTCGTCATATTATCTATATATTCTACCTAAATTTGTTACAAATCAATATAGGGAAAGACCTCTATTAGGTTTCATTATAGTCGGCGTTGAAGTATGGCTAATCTTGAATTAAATCGAGCTTGGATAGTAGGTCTTGCTGCAGCTTCCGTTCTTCCGCGTAGAGAAACGAAGCAGATTCTAGTCGAGCGCGCACATGATCAGAGACCTTTAAGTCGAGACAGTTATGGGCGGCAATGAGAGCTAAGAGAGCCGAAGGTGAAGCGTCTGCTGACTGCAAAGATTCCAAATGTTCCTTTGCTTCCTGGCACTGCTGGTTTGCCACTAGAGCTAAGACTAAGGTCGACTGAATGTTGGGATTTTCTGGGGCGTTTTTGAATGCCTGGCGGGCCTGTTCTAGGGCAACCTCTGTTTCGAGCCCGAGCAATATGCGAAAATAAGCAGCGTTATTAAGTGACGGGGTGTGGTTCGGTTGTGCTTTGAGTAAAGACAACGAACCTTTAAGCAATCCCTGCATATCTCTGTGCTGCTCGTATTGATTCATTAAAACCAGAAACGCTTTCGAACGGACAGGGGTGATAGTGATTTGAGTTCTCAGAATCGCTAAGAGTCCTTCTCTCCATCCCCAAGCACGGGCAGTGGATTCGAGGTGATCCAATCCGTTTCGGCGGCGAGCTGCCTTGGTAACTGCGCTTTCCAAGAAGGAAGCGGCTAACGGTGTATCTTGAGCTAAGAACGCCTGGGTGAACAGTTTGAGGTCATTAAAGCGCCGCCAATCTGCAGCTCTCAAGCCTTTCAGTGCAGGAGCTGGATCCGCAGTCGACTTGTAGGCTTCTGCTAAAGGAAGGCCGAGAGGGAACTGCCATGGAGAGCTTGGAGGCGAGGACTTAAAAGATTGGATCAGAGAGTGGCTCCGTCCCGCGAATACCATCCAACCCGCTAAGCGATTTAGCATGTAGGGGTTTTCAAGTGAATCACGCCAAAGATCGGCAATTTCGTTTTCGGAGATTTCGAGATCGGCTTTAGACCGAGCTTCAAAAATCAGTAGTCGTTCTTCGAGTGTTAGTTTCTTTTCTTCAATCAATTCCAGCGTATTAAGAAGGTCTTTCGTGCTTTGCGATCCAAGAGCATATTGGATCAGGGCTTTTGCTGCCTCATACCGATGGGTAGGATGTGTTAGCAGTATCTCTAAAGACTCTTTTCCCGCGTATTGAGATCGTGCTTCCTTACTTCGAAGTTGAAGCTTGGCTCGATTTAGCTGATTGACAGAGGATTGAGGATCGAGAGCTTCTAATTGATTCGCTTGTTTTAATGCCTTCTCGATATCGCCTTGGGCGAAAGCTACGGCCATGACTGCGCGATGAAAACTCAAAGAAGGTTTGCCTCGGAGGGGCCAATGATCGAGTTCTGTCTGAGCGGAACTCAGTTGGTTCAATTGGATAAGAGAGAGGATATAGGCTACTCGGTATTCCTCATTGTCCGGACTTATTTTGAGCGCAGTTTGCCAGGCGCTAGGTGCTTGAGGAGGATGAATCAGTGCATACCATTGAGCTTTAATTGCGATCGTTTCAGGATCATTGGGAGCAATTTTTTCGAGAATCTGGATATAGGTTTCGGTGGCAGCAAGGCGGCGTTCCTGAAGAGCTGCATGGGCTACCTCTTTAGCTTGAGAAATACGGTGTTGTCGAAGGAACTTCCATCCGAACCCTACTAGAAGAGCGCACAATCCGATGCCTAAAAAGATAAGAAACAGCCGTTTAACGATAGAAGCCATAATGTAGGAACCAGCGACACCGAACTATTCCAGCAATCCGTTTTTTAGAAAAGAACTAATCAACTCTTTGGCAACGAAGTGCGCCAGCAGATCTAGTAATTTGAAGTTCATTGTCTCCGACGATAAAGCACAGATCTAATCCAAATAAGAAAGGGTACTCAAGACGTGTATTTGAAGAGGATAGCGCTAGTCTTCAAGAATGTCCTCTTGTTGTTCGGAGTCGCCTCAACAGTCTCAATCGTGTTGCTCACGCGCTCATTCAAAGTTTGATTTGCTACTTTGGGGGAGTGCAGCCGTGATCGGAGTTACCTATTTCGCGCATATTCAGTTAGGTTACTTTCTCTCCAATGTTTCGTATCTTGCTGAATTCGCGCACGGAGTCTACGAGATGATGAATATGATGTGGTGGGGATTTTTGATGGGAATGCTTGCTGTGGGGATCATACATCAAGTGCCTCGTGATGCTGTTTTGAAAGTCCTGGGGCGCCCTGGAAGTGTAACAGGAATCCTAAGAGCCATGGCAGCTGGTTTGGTGTTGGACCTTTGCAATCATGGGATTGTTTTGGTGGGGATGAAACTATATGAACGAGGAGCTTCGCTGGGACAGGTCTTTGCGTTTCTAATCGCATCTCCTTGGAATTCGCTTTCGCTCACACTGATTCTGATAGCTTTGATTGGTGTTCCGCTTTCTGCCATTTTCATTGTAGCTTCTGCGGGTATCGCCTTTTTCACGGGCTGGTTGATCGATCACTTCTTCGTGCGATTCAAAACAGAACCGGAAAGTGGAGACGTTCGATCGTGGCGTAGCGTTTGGCAGGAAACCCGAGCTGGCTTTCCTAAAAAAACGTGGCTGATTCAGATTGTAAAAGACAGCCTCCAAGAATCTCGAATGATTCTGCGGTGGCTTTTATTCGGAGTTGTATTGGCCTCCGCAATCCGAGCCTTTCTGAGCCCCGAGACATTCCAAGATTGGTTTGGCCCCAGTCTTGCCGGACTGGGTCTGACGCTCATTGCTGCAACTCTGATTGAAGTATGTTCCGAAGGTTCAACTCCAATTGCCGCAGATCTGGTGACACGTGCCGATGCACCCGGAAACGGATTTACGTTTCTAATGGCGGGCGCAGCTACGGACTACACTGAGCTAATGGCTTTGAAGGAAACTACACGCCGCTGGGGGCATGCCCTGCTATTGCCTGCTCTTACCGTGCCGCAAGTTCTTGTCTTAGGGTATTGGATTAACACTTATGCCGCCAAAGATGTTTTCTGATGCTCGCTTAGCTCATTCTTTAATGCATCGACCTCGTTAGAATAGTCGATTTCAAAATCGGCCAACGCAGATGCATAGGCATGCGGTTCACTCATGCCCAGTTGGATGTAGGCATGTGTTAATGCGTTGACTTGCGAACGAAGGTAGGCGAGCCGGTCTTTGTTTACTGCGGTCTTCCGTTGATTTACTATTATCGTGTTCATGGGTGTTCTCCGTTGAACCCGCTGATTTTTAATCGTTCTGAAAATGTTACCGAATTCCCAGCGCGATTGATGCGACGGGTCCGGTTCGTTTTTGTTTCAGGAACGTAACCCGTCAAAGGTCGCGGTTGCTTGTGTCATCCACCACCTACGTTTGGGGCGGGTGACCTTTTTACCGGAATTTTGAACTGGTTTATTCATACAATTAAACAGAGCAGGTTCGATGCCAGCCTATTGCGCTGGATTCGTTTCCTGATTCTGGGGGCGCCTTAGTATCGGTGGTTCTCCGAAGTGGACAAAGGTGTCATGCCAGTCTTCACATAAGCCATCGATAAAAAGATGGCGCTGCCGAACGGGGGTCGGACGCCCTTTTTCCATCATTGCGATAGCTTCTTCTGCGAGTTTACGGTTGCTTTCCAGGTGGTTCATTGATGTCTCCTATGTTGTGGGAAGAGGAGAGTCCATCGGGCTGGAGTGCGGCGGCCATAAAAAACCCACCGCGCTTTGGCCTGCGGTGGGTTCTCAAAATCCCGGTATTTTATGTTCTGTTTACCAGGAACCCCCACAGGCCGATCCGACGGCGACTGAAATCGCGACGACCGCGACCGCAGAGACGGACATGACACACACATGCTTTCCAGCGGAAAGTGTAGTTATTACTGTATGTGCGCCTTGGAGGTTCATGTTCTATAAATGTTTTAAACCATCACTGATATTTGTCAATAGAAAGGGAGTAACACCTCTTCTATGGGGAGGTCAAAACAGACCTCGCTTCGGCATCGCAAACCAACGCATTGATCATATCACTGAATATGATTGTGTGGATCGGGTAGAGTCCCCACCAATAGATGAAGCCGGGTAGGCTGTAAGGGCGAAAAAACGCGGTTTGAGTGAGAAAGGTCATTCCGTTTTCGGTATCAATGTCAAATTGAAGCCAAGCCTGGCCAGGAACTTTCATTTCGGCGCGAAGTCTAAGCAGTTTAGAGGGTATCACGGTTTCGACTCTCCAAAAGTCGAGCGCTTCACCTGCTTGTAGTTCGCTAGGGTGGCGCCTCCCGCGTCTTAATCCTGGGCCTCCGACGAGTTGATCCAAAAATCCTCGGCATTCCCAGGCCCACTCCCAAACCAACCATCCATTATCCCCTCCTAGAGAAGAAACCGTTGAAAACACTTCTTCAGCTGATGCATTGACAGGTCTTCTTCTTACTTCACGGATCATTCCCTCCCAGTCGATGATTTCATAGGGTTTGCTTGTTAGTGCGCCGCTCCAGCGAGTTTCGATATCGTTACTTCCCGTTTTAGCGACGGCTCGTTTCACCGCCGTCCGATAGGTGGCGGGGTGCACTTCAGGGAAAACATCTTGAGCTTTTTTAGTATCGGCAAGGACGGGATGGATGACACCTTGAACCAAAGGCACGGCCAGACGATTCGAAATTGGGGTTACCAGCCCGACCCAAAGCGCGGCGAGGGTGGGCGCTAAAACCGGAATTGGGATAATAACTCGGGTTAGTCCTTGTTCTTCTCCATAGATTTGCATCATGTCTCGGAAGGTTAAGACATCACTTCCGATTTCAATGATGCCTTGAGGATCTTTCTCTAAAGCTGCAACAAGATAGGTTAAGACATCGCGAATGCTTATGGTTTGCACCTCGTTCATAATCCATTTGGGAGCGATCATCGCCGGAAGGCGTTCGGTCAAATAGCGGACCATTTCAAAGGAGGCTGAGCCTGAGCCAATAACAGGGCCGGCTTGAAATTCGGTAGTGAGCATCGACTTGCGGAGGAGCCTTCCAACATCAGCTCGACTGCGTAGATGTTTAGAAATCTGGTCCGATGGAGGCGTCAGACCGCCCAGATAGATCACATGTGGACGATGCGGCCTGACCCATTCGATAAAATTTTGGGCGAGCTCTTGATCTCGAGTATCGAAGTCTTTGCCCGCATGCATTGAATGAACCAGGTAGTAAGCGGCATGAATCGTATCTTGGAGTTCTGGGAGCGAGTCGGGGGTTTTAAGGTCTCCTTCGATAATGTGGAGATTTTCATGTGTCGACCAGTGACGTCCCATCAGATAAGGTGCTTGACGGGCTAATGCCCAAACGTGGTGCCCTCGATCTAGAAGCCGCGGGATCAATCGACCTCCGACGTATCCAGTCGCACCTGTAACGATGAGATTCATAAGAAATGGGTAGATTTAAGGAATAATGTTCCTCGGGTTTTCAGAAATTGCAAATGAGCAAACGTCCCGGGACTTGGATTTCGTGATTGAAGTTGTTATTTTGGGCTTACAAAGTAATTTTGGATCTGAGGCATTCATAGAAAAGTAGATTCATGGGAAGAATTATCAGTATCGCGAGTCAAAAAGGGGGTGTCGGTAAGACGACCAGTTCCGTTAACTTGGCATTTACTTTAAGTGCTATGGGATATCGAACACTACTCGTCGACCTCGACCCCCAAGGAGGTACGACGATTGCGATTAATCTTCGGGAGTTTACCGAATTAGGCTTGGTAGACTTACTCCAGGAGACGGCGACCAAGGAGGATGCCTTGGCAGCGACGGAAGATGGCGGAATTACGATGTTGGGGATCGGGCGCCTAGCCCCGGAAAATATGCCATATTTTGAGCAAGCGGCTTGGGATGGACGCTTGGGAGATCTTCTGCTCGATGTGGCTGAGCCATTTGACTATACCGTTTTTGATTTGCCTGCGGGCACTGGGGGAGTCGTTCATATGGCATTAAGTATTTCAGATGGGGTTATTCCAATTACGGACTGTTCATCGATTGCTCTTAAATCGATGCCGATGCTCCTTGAAGTAATTGAACATATTACATCTCAATACAATGCTGATCTGAGGGTGGAAGGTGTATTGCTCTCGGGGATCAATGACGACAGCCAGACCCAGGCGGAGTTGTATCAAGAGTTAGAAGCTACATTACCTGGGGGAATTCTTTTTAATACGGTGGTTCCCCGTGACGAACGTATTTCTCGAGCAAGCTTGGAGGCAATTCCCGCCGCTTTGTTTCCAGAATCTGAGGATATTGCAGAAATCTATCAACAATGGGCCAATGAAATCTTAGCGCGCGAAGTGGGTTCTTCACCTGCTCAATAGGAGAACGAATGGATTTCAGAGAGACTTCCGAGTGGAACTCATTAGTAGGCTTGCTGGGCAAGTTTAAGCGTGAGGGAAAGATCCTTGGGAGTTCGGGTAACGAAGATTCCCAACTACCCCTAGAGCCTACAACCGAGGGAGAGGTGCCCGAAGCGGAGAGTGAAAGCGTCTCAAACGAAGATGTGTCATCTCTACCCGATACCGGCGAAATTACTGCTCTTCCCCAACTGATCCCTCCACCATCATCTCCTAAGAAAGCGAAAGAACAGAAAAAGGAACCAGACGATAGTGGATGGCTTCTAGAGAAACCTCTTTCCATCAAGCCGATGCCAGTCAAATCAGAAGTTTCTTTTCCGAAAACGACGGCTCTCCCTCCGATCCAAGATGAGAATGTAGAATCGGAAACGGAGCCATCAAAAGATCTAGCG
>JBCCKK010000139.1:0-8734 GCA_039027395.1 Verrucomicrobiota bacterium
CCGTTGGTTGGGGGTTCGAGTCCCTCCTGCCCTGCGGAGGCTAGTAATTAAATAAAGTGGAAAAATATTTACCATATAACAGTTGGATTATTGGTGGTTTGATTTACGGAGTGCTTCTAATAGCCATCGTGCTATTGGTTGCAAATCGCACCGCAATCGTGAAGTTCATCAGAGAGGTTCGGGCTGAGTTAGGAAAATGCACCTGGCCTTGGGATCCTGAGCAAACCGGGTTGCGCAAATATAAACAACTCATCGATTCAACTGTCGTTGTGATCGTTTCTACGATCTTATTGGCAGGATACATCACGGGATTCGACTACTTGATCGGAAATCTTGTGGGACTGTTAATTAGTTTTTAATGATGAACGAAGAAGCCAACATGGATTCCGTAGACGCAATGGGAAATGATACCTTGGGAACCGACTCTTCTAAAGGCCAATGGTTTGCTGTGCACGTTCTTTCTGGACAGGAAGAAAATGTCAAAAAGCACATGATTAGCCGGATGAAGATGGAAGAGATGGAAGAAGATGTTCATGCTATTGTCATCCCCACAGAACGTATCTCCGAGGTCAAGCGTGGAAAGAAAACAGAAGCTGAACGGAAGCTCTATCCAGGCTATGTCTTTGTTAACCTCAATCTGCTCGACGAGGAAAAGAAGATGGTTGAGCGAAGCTGGTATTTTATTCGGGAAACCCCAGGGGTAATCGGGTTTGCAGATGGGGAGCATCCGATCCCAATGCGTCAAAAAGAAGTAGATGGTATGCTTGCGCAAATGCGCGAGAAAGAAGACAAGGTTGTTCCAAAGATTCTATTTGAACTCAACGATCGGGTCCGTGTTGGAGATGGTCCGTTTGAGGGGCAAGAGGGGGTAATTGAAGAGATTGACGAAGAACGGGGACGCGTTCGAGTGGCTGTAAGCATCTTTGGACGCTCGACCCCAGTAGATCTCGAATATTGGCAAGTTGAAAAACTATAAAAGGAAGTTATGGCGAAAGAAGTTACATCAGTAATTAAGTTACAAATCCCTGCTGGACAGGCAAATCCCTCTCCTCCCGTA
The DNA here is from genome assembly GCA_039027395.1 of Verrucomicrobiota bacterium. Classification (GTDB taxonomy): domain Bacteria; phylum Verrucomicrobiota; class Verrucomicrobiia; order Methylacidiphilales; family JBCBYL01; genus JBCCKK01. Next base: position 1,058 of record JBCCKK010000139.1, read on the forward strand.
GGTCCTGCACTGGGTCAGGCAGGGGTGAATATTATGGCATTTTGTAAAGAATTCAATGCAAAGACGCAGAAGGATTCGGGAAACATTCTTCCAGTGGTGATCACCGTCTTCAAAGATAAGACATTTACCTTCATAACAAAATCTCCTCCAGCAGCCGTTTTGTTGAAAAAAGCTGCAAACATCGCAAAAGGCTCAGGTGAGCCCAATCGGAAAAAGGAGGGTAAGGTGACTCGCAAGCAGGTTAAGGAGATCGTCGAAATTAAACGGAAAGATCTTACTGCGAAAACCGAGGAAGCAGCGATGCGCACGATTGAGGGAACGGCTCGTCAGTGCGGAATCGAAGTCGTAGATTAATTTTTTAGGATCTGAGCGAAAACGTTCAGACTCCGTAGGAGGGCAGACTAGGCCCGTTAACACTACAAAAAGGAATAAACATGGCAAAAAAGCAAAGTAAAAGATACCGCCAGGCGTTGGAGATGTTGGATTCTGACAAAAACTACGGACTAGGCGAAGCAGTAACCCTGCTTAAAACACTGCCTTCGGGCAAAAGTGATCCAACGGTGGATATCGCGTTTCATTTAGGAGTCGATCCTCGTCAAAGTGATCAAATGGTTCGTGGAACTGTTGGACTTCCTAACGGTTCAGGAAGAAATGTAAAAGTATTAGTCTTCGCCAAAGGCACGGCCGCTGAGGCAGCCGAAGCGGCGGGAGCTGAATATGTTGGATTTGAAGATTTGATTAAACGAGTAACTGAAGGGTTTCAAGATTTCGATGTTGCTGTAGCAACACCCGAAGCAATGTCGGAAGTTCGTAAACTGGGCAAAGTGCTTGGGCCACGTGGATTGATGCCCAACCCGAAAACGGGAACAGTGACCGATGATACAGCAAAAGCAGTGAAAGAATGCAAGGCAGGTCGCGTTGAGTTTAAGGTCGACAAAACTTCGAACGTGCACGTTGTTTGCGGAAAGCTTTCATTTAGTGAAGACAAGCTTGTCGAGAACGCTAAAGCGGTTATCGATGTTTTGCTTAAAGCAAAGCCAGCGAGTGCTAAAGGAAAATATATGAAGAGCGCCGTGCTTTCTTCTACCTTCTCACCTGGAATTCGCCTCGATACGGCTGCACTGAACTAAGAACAAAAGAGGAATACATCATGCATCCTGCAAAAACTTCAATTGTTGATGAAATTAAAGATTGGTTGAACAACTCACCCTACCTCATCGTTACCGATTATACGGGGATGAGTGTAGAGCAGTTTACTGAATTGCGTGGTCGTCTGCGTGGCAACGAAGCAGAGATTCACGTAGTGAAAAATAGCTTCTTGCGTCGCGCTTTAAGCGATGCAGAAATGCCTGAGCTTAATGGAGCGTTAAAAGGACAAACCGCAGTCGTTTATGGTGAATCCGACATTTCAGGGGCTGCTAAGACGCTTAAGAGTTTTCAATCTGAATTTGAAAAACCCGATATTCGCGCAGGAATCCTAGATCGCTCGGTTCTTGATCAGGAGCAAGTTAAGGCGATTGCTGACTTGCCTCCACGCGAAGTGTTACTAGCTAAGTTGATGGGATTGATTAACACCCCAGCGACACGTTTGGCAACGTTGGTCAACACGCCGGCAACTCAGCTCGCTCAAGTGATCAAAGCAAACGCAGAGAAAGGCGAATAAAAGAAAACGAATTTGAAATCGGTAGGGAAGTGAATCCCAGCCGGTTTCTGTAAAAAGGCAACGCGCCTTTTCTAGCCCGGAAGCCTTTCCGGGATAATTCGATAGCAGGTGCTGTCGGCTAGAAAGGCCACAACCTAGGAGATTCTGCCTGTGGGCAGAAACATAGAAACCATGGCTGACTTAGAAAAACTAACGGAAGATCTAAGCTCCCTCACTGTCATAGAGGCAGCGGAGCTTGTGAAGCAACTTGAAGAAAAATGGGGTGTTAGCGCTGCTGCTCCCGTAGCTGTTGCCGCTGCTGGCGGTGGAGCTGGTGGAGGGGATGCTGCTCCTGCTGAGGAAAAGACTGCCTTCGACGTTGTTCTGGCGGAAGCTGGTGGCAATAAGATTGCTGTTATTAAAGAGGTTCGTGCTGCTGTTCCTGGTCTCGGTCTTGCCGATGCTAAAGGATTGGTAGAAGGAGCTCCTAAAGCGATCAAAGAAGGAGCTACCAAAGACGAAGCGGAAGAGATTAAAAAGAAACTTGAAGCCGCTGGCGCCAAAGTCGAAATCAAATAACTTTTATAAGTTAATACAGGGGGCAACCACCCCGGTGAAAGCCGAGGTGGTTGCAGGGCCCCAAGGGGAAGACGCAACCAATTAAAACTTAAAGGTAGGGAAAGAAAGAAATGGCAACGCCAAACAAACTTGAACGCATTAATTTTGGCAAAATTAAAGATGCCTTGGATATTCCAGATTTGATCGCAGTGCAAATGCGGTCCTACGAAGATTTTCTTCAGCAAGGCACAGATCCCGGTAACCGAAAAGGGGAAGGTCTGCAGGCCGTATTCTCAGAAGTTTTTCCCATCGAGAGCTATGATGAAAAAATCAAGCTCGACTTCAAAGAATTCGATATTGAAGAATCCAAAAGAACATCTCTGGATGCCCTCCGTGAAGGTGAGACCTATGCGGCTCCTCTTTATGTAACGTTCCGCTTGGACAACGAGGGATCCATCATGGAAGAGAAAGTCTACATGGGCGAACTTCCGATGATGACGGATCGTGGAACATTTATTGTAAATGGTGCAGAGCGAGTTGTGGTAAGTCAGTTGCACCGTTCTCCTGGCATTTGTTTTGAATCTGGTGTTCATGCGAATGGCAAGACTCTATATTCTTTCCGAATTATTCCTGATAGAGGGTCTTGGCTGGAAGTTGCATTCGACACCAGTGATTTGCTTTGGGTGCACTTGGACCGCCGTAAGCGTCGACGCAAGTTTTTGATCACTACATTCCTGCGCGCTCTCGGATTTAGTAGCAATGAAGACATTGTAAGCCAGTTCTACCAACTGGAATCGATGCCATTAGAAGCTAATATGGACGAGAATATGATCAGCACCAAAGTGTTGATTAATGAAATTCGAGACACTGCTAATGAAGATCTTGTTGTCGCCCGTGCATTCGAGCCTCTCACCAAGACGGTGATTCGTCAGCTTATCGATCTAGGAATTGAAGAAGTTGAGGTCGTTGATATCGAAAATGACGATACGATTATTCGTTGTTTAAAGAAGGACCCAACTCGTGATTCAGAGGAGGCTTTGAAGGAGATCTACCGCCGCTTGCGCCCTGGAGACCCACCTACGGTTACGAATGCAAAGGCCCTACTCAAACGCTTGTTCTTTGATCCGAAGCGTTACGACATTGGTCGTGTAGGTCGTTACAAAATTAACCAAAAGCTTAACTTGGATGTTGATATTGATGTCCGGACGCTGTGCAACGACGATATCGTTGCAGCGACTAGTTACGTTATCAACCTTCGCCAAGGCGAGGGAACGACGGATGATATCGATCACCTCGGAAGCCGCCGTGTCCGTGCGGTTGGAGAACTTCTGGCCAACCAATGCCGCACAGGATTAGCTCGGACTGAGCGTCTGGTGAAAGAGCGAATGACTTTGTTCGATGTTAACACGGAAGGCATGACTCCTCAGAAGTTGATTAACCCGAAAGCTCTCTCGGCCGTTATCAGAGATTTCTTTGGTCGCAGCCAGCTCTCGCAGTTGATGGACCAAACAAATCCTCTTTCTGAAGTAACTCACAAGCGACGTCTTTCAGCACTAGGACCTGGAGGTTTAAGTCGTGATCGTGCTGGTTTCGAGGTTCGTGACGTTCATCCTTCGCACTATGGACGGATTTGTCCCATTGAGACTCCAGAAGGACCAAACATTGGTTTGATTTCATCAATGTCAACATTCTCCCAAATCAATGAATTTGGATTTTTGGAAACTCCTTACCGCAAGGTTTCGGGTGGAAAAGTTAGCGAAACTTTAGACTATCTGACGGCAGACCAAGAAGAGCACTACGTTATTGCTCAGGCAAATGCTTCGATTGATGAGAAGGGTAACTTTGTAAACTCTCGCGTTTCGGTTCGCTATAAAGGTGAGTTCATGGAAGTTGAACCGGACAAGGTTCAGCTGATGGATGTTTCTCCCAAGCAGTTGGTTTCGGTTGCGGCAGGCTTGATTCCATTCCTGGAGCACGACGATGCTAACCGTGCGTTGATGGGATCGAACATGCAACGCCAAGGTGTGCCTCTGATTCAAACGGATTCTCCATATGTGGGAACAGGTATTGAAGGTAAGGTTGCTCGTGATTCCAAAGCAGTTGTTGTTTCTCAGCATTCAGGGAAGGTAGCTTCAGTTACGGCTGAAGAAGTAATTATCACCAAAGATGGAGAGCTTCCTGAAGGTAAAAGAAAGATTGCCCACGACCCCGATAATGGTGTCTATGTTTATGGGATGCGTAAGTTCATGCGTTCGAACGCTGGAACGTGTGTCAACCAAAAGCCTATTGTCTATAAGGGTGACAAAATTAAAGCCGGAGATGTTATTGCAGATGGTCCTTGCACGGACAACGGTGAACTTGCTTTAGGAAGAAACGTTCTAGTTTCGTTCATGTCTTGGAATGGATACAACTTTGAGGATGCAATTATCCTGAGCGAACGAATCGTAAAAGAAGATATCTACACATCGATTCACATCGATGAGTTTGAAATATCGGCTCGTGACACTAAACTCGGGCCGGAGGAGATTACCCGTGATATCCCCAACGTGGGTGACGAAGCGCTCAAAAATCTTGGACCCGACGGTATCGTTCGAATTGGAGCAGAAGTAGGCCCTGGAGATATTTTGGTTGGTAAGATTACACCTAAGAGCGAAACCGAATTAGCACCCGAGGAGCGTCTTCTCAGAGCAATCTTTGGTGAGAAGGCGGCCGACGTAAAAGATTCGTCTCTGGTCGTGCCTTCTGGAACTTATGGCATCGTGATGGATGTCAAAATGACTGGCGGTAATGTGAAGGTGAATAAGAACAAGTTGTCACCTGCAGAAGCAAAGCGCCAAAGCAAAGCCATCAATGACCGCTATGATAAAAAGAGAGCAGAATTGACGGAAGAATTGACTCAGTCTCTTTCCAACATTTTGTTGAATGAAAAGATTCCTCTAGATGTCGTAAATGCCGAAACGGGAGAAATCATTATCCCTGCGAATCGTAAGATCACTAAAACGCTGCTGCGTAAAATGGCCGCGGTTTACGATCACATCGAAATCGATCCAAGCCCGATTCGTATCAAGATTCGCGAGATTATCGGCTCTTTTGAAAATAAATTCCAACAGCTCGAGAACGAGTGTGATATGGAGATGGACCGAGTCGAATCAGGAGACGATCTAGATCCCGGAATCATCAAGCAGGTAAAAGTCTTTGTGGCATCTAAAAGAAAGATGCAGGTTGGGGATAAGATGGCAGGTCGTCACGGAAACAAAGGGGTGGTTGCCGCCGTTGTTCCTGAGGAAGACATGCCATTCCTTCCCGATGGAACGCCCGTCGACATCGTTTTGAACCCGCTTGGGGTGCCATCGCGTATGAACGTCGGGCAGGTTTTGGAAACGCACTTGGGAATCGCCGCGAAAGCGCTCGGGTTCAAAGTAGCTACTCCGGTTTTTGACGGAATTCCTGAGAAAAGAATTCGAGAATATTTGACGGAGGCAGGCCTTCCAGAGGATGGTAAATCAGTGCTCTACGATGGGCGCACAGGAGAAAAATTTGACCAACGCGTGGTGGTAGGACAGATCTATATGATGAAGCTAGGCCACATGGTAGCTGATAAGATTCACGCTCGTGCCGTTGGGCCTTACTCATTGGTTACTCAACAGCCACTTGGAGGTAAGGCTCAATATGGTGGTCAGCGTTATGGAGAAATGGAGGTTTGGGCAATGGAAGCTTATGGTGCTGCCTACACGCTACAGGAGTTGCTGACCGTGAAATCGGATGACGTTCCAGGCCGAACGCGTATTTACGAAAGTATCGTAAAAGGCGATAATTCTTTATCGGCTGGAACACCTGAGTCGTTTAACGTCTTGATTAAAGAAATGCAAAGCCTCTGCCTTGATGTTAAGGTTGGAGAAAGAAGGGGCGGTGGATCAAAACCTGCTCCGACAGAAACAAGTGAAGAACCGGTAGGAGAAGCTGCTTAACCCAAAAGGCCAAATACTATGAGTACGGAAACACAAAACGCACGTGAAGTTCTCGGAGCTGAAAAGTCAATCGGATTCGATCAGGTCGGGATCTCGATTGCATCTCCAGACACAATTTTGTCTTGGTCTCGAGGTGAGGTCAAAAATCCTGAAACCATTAACTATCGAACATTCAAACCTGAATTTGGTGGTCTATTTTGTCAGAGAATCTTTGGGCCGATCAAAGATTACGAATGTGCTTGCGGAAAGTACAAGCGAATCAAATATAAAGGAGTTATCTGTGACCGCTGTGGGGTAGAGGTAACAGTCGCTAGGGTTCGCCGCGAGCGCATGGGGCACATCGAGTTAGCCGTTCCTGTGTCCCACATCTGGTTCTACAAATGCATGCCTAGCCGAATCGGATTAATGATGGACATGACAGCCCGCGAGCTTGAGCGTGTTATCTACTACGAAGATTATCTAGTCATCGATCCAGGCGACACTGCCCTTGAAGAGAAGCAGCTCCTAAGTGAAATTGAATATCGTGAAGCTCAAGATCAATACGGCGAAGACGCGTTTGTTGCCAAGATGGGTGCTGAAGCAGTTCGTGATTACCTCAAACGCTTAGATCTCGATGAAACAGCTCAACATCTTGAAGAAGCGCTTGAGACCACTCGCAGTAAACAGCTCAAGAAAAAGATGGCGAAACGATTGAAGCTAGTAAATGGCTTCATCTCATCAAATACCCGTCCCGAATGGATGATTCTTGAGACCTTGCCTGTCATCCCCCCAGATTTGCGTCCGCTTGTTCCCTTGGAAGGCGGAAGATTCGCGACATCTGATTTGAATGATCTCTATCGTCGAGTTATTAATCGTAATAATCGTTTGAAGACACTTCTTCAACTGAAGACTCCCGAAGTGATTATTCGAAACGAAAAGAGAATGCTGCAAGAAGCTGTGGATGCACTTTTGGACAACGGACGTCATGGACGGGCTGTCACAGGTGCAGGAAACCGACCACTTAAGTCCCTCTCTGATATGCTTAAGGGTAAAACTGGTCGTTTCCGTATGAACCTTTTAGGTAAACGTGTCGATTATTCAGGCCGTTCTGTCATTGTTGTGGGTCCTGAACTTAAGCTTCACCAGTGTGGTCTTCCCAAAAAGATGGCGCTGGTTTTGTTTGAGCCATTTATCATTCGTCGTCTGAAAGAAATGGGCTTTGTCCATACCGTTCGTAGTGCGAAGAAAATGATCGAACGCCGAGAGTCAGTGGTTTGGGATGTTTTGGAAGAGGTCACTATGGGTCATCCGGTTCTTCTGAACCGCGCTCCGACATTGCACCGCCTTTCAGTCCAAGCATTCGAGCCAGTTCTGATTGAAGGGGAAGCGATCCGAGTGCATCCCCTAGTATGTAAAGCATATAACGCAGACTTTGATGGAGACCAGATGGCTGTGCACGTTCCGCTTTCCGTGGAAGCCCAGTTAGAGGCGCGCATTTTTATGTTAGCGCCAAACAACATCTTTGGTCCA
>JBCCKK010000140.1:0-8699 GCA_039027395.1 Verrucomicrobiota bacterium
GCTACCTGCCAGTTGACGTTCTGATTTTGTGATTTCCGTTGACCGGCAGGAAACCATTCAATATTCCAGCAGCAAATTCGAATCGATGAAGGAGAGTGAGGCGGGGTTTCCGTTTCATTACTGAATGCAAACGGCTTTTCGATTCGCGGACTGGTGGCTGAATAGCTCCGCTGGACGATTGCGAAAATAACCGTGATTAATATAAGGAGTTCAAAAATTGGGATGGATCTCATTTAGGATTTCCAGGTTGGGTGCGACTTTTTATTTAAAGGGCCAAAAAATTGGAATCATCCAGGAGGACATCATCCAGAATGTCAGATTAAGGGGGAGCCCGACCCTTACAAAGTCAGTGAAACGATACCCCCCAGCATTATAGACCATGGTGTTTGTCTGATAGCCAATGGGAGTGACAAAAGCGAGTGACGCAGCAAACATGACACCCACGGTGAAGGGTCTTGGATCCAGTCCGAGGCCGATTGCGAGGTTATAAGCAACTGGCGCCATCACTGCCGCTGTGGCATTGTTTGATAACATCTCCGTCAAAACACTTGTGAGAAGAATCATAACGCTTAGGGCAACGTAGGGGAGCCAATCCTCTGGAATCACCGTAGAGACGGCTCCGATTGAGGATTCTGCAATGAGCTTTGCAGCTCCTGTAGTTTCCATGGCTAAGCCGACACCTAGCATTCCAAAAATGAGGAATAGAATCGACCAATCGACAGATTGGAACGCATCTTCAGGTGTGATTACCCGGGTTGCCAGAATGAAGACAGCTCCCAGAATCGATGCCGCAACAATAGGCATGATATTGAAGGTTGCTAAGAGCACGACACTGGCGATGGCGATCCATGGAAAGATAACATGATGTCCTTTTTGCTTCTCTTTCGGCTTTTGGAATTCGTCCAAGAGCATGACATCGGCTTTTGATCGAAGTTCATCAAAATGCCATTGTGGTCCTAATAAAAGAAGTGTATCGCCAAACTGAAGTCGAATACTTTTAAAATGCCGAGTGAGGTTACGTCCTTGGCGATGAATTGCCAGAACGAGCATCCCGTATTCTTGCCGGAATCGAGCTTGTTGAATGGTTTTACCAATCAAGTGAGAATGTTGTGAGATGACCCCTTCCATGATACCGCCCTGCAAGGTGGAGAGGGCCTCAGTGCCCCAGGCTTCCTGGAGGTCTTTTTTGAAATGAGTTTCACCATCAACAGTTTCCAGGGATTGAGATGCTGCTGAGATAAGAATTCGGTCATAAGGTTCGATGACAATCTGATTGATCGGTAGAGCGAGAGTGGCCCCTTTTCGGCGGATTTCGACGATTCGATATGTTTTTACATCTTCTGCGATTTCGGTTTCTAAAAGAGGCTTTCCGACCCATGAAGACTCGGGTTGAACGAGCAACTGACAAAAGAATGTTCGGCGTTGATCTTCACTCAATGAAGCCGTGATGTTATGACGTTCTGGGATGATTTTCGGTGAAATCAACGTCATATAGGTGATTCCGATGATCATCAAAGGCACGCCGACTTTGGCTAATTCAAACATGGTCACAGGGGCCATGCCGTAATCGCGCATGATTCCAGCGACGATGATATTGGTTGATGTTCCGATCAGGGTGCAGCAACCGCCCATAATCGACGCATAGGAGAGAGGGATAAGCAGTTTAGATGGAGCAATACTACGGGCCCGGGCTAGGCCGAGTAGTAACGGCATAAATAAAGCTACGATGGGTGTGTTATTAATGAATGCGGAACAAACGGCAACTAGAGTTGCCGTGGATAAAAGAATACCGCTGAGTGACTTAGGTAAGTGACGTCTCAAAAAGCCGGCGAGTGAGTCGAGACCTCCTGTTTTTTCCAGAGAGTAGGTGATGATAAACAGCGCTCCGATCGTGATCGGAGCAGGATTACTGAAAACACTAAGAGCGTCTTTGATGGAAAGGATTTGGGTGACCATCAGAAGGGAGAGAGCTGCCATCGCTGACACCGCAGGCGGTGCCCATTCTTTGATGAGGCAAACGATCGTTGCCACGAGCAGGACGAGCACAAATACAATTTCCCAAGTCATAACGCCTCAAACTACGAGGCTGCTAGGGATAGGCAAATGTGGTGGATCTTAAAAGCCCAAAATCTTCCCACTGTCTAAAGACTCGGGACCTGAAAGAGGCTGTTCAGGGGCCGCGTATTCGAGGACAGAGCCGCGGACGACGAGTTTGGTGGGCAATTGAATCTTTACGGGAAGTTGGGGGGCCTGCATTTCATTGAGTAGGTAGTGGGCTGCGATTTCTCCCATATTCGATGCATGAATATCAATAGTCGTCATAGGAGGATCCAGCAATCTACCGAAGTGATTGTTGTCAAATCCAAGGATACTGATCTCCTTGGGAACTTCGATCTTGAGATGGCGCAATTGAGAAACGAGCTCGAAGGCTTCGCGGTCAGAGGCACATAGAATAGCACTAGGGCGGCGTTTCATTCTAAGCAGGATATCTGCGGCTCGTTGCGGCATGAGTTCATTGTGGGCTTCGACAAATGCGAGTTCCGTATGTGCCGCAAGGTGCTGTTGCTTCATATAATGGAGATAGGCATGGTAGCGCTCCTCGAAGCCGTCGTGGATGCCCAGGCTGGTGACATACATGGCAATGTTTCGATGGTTCTGTGATAGCAAATAATCGAGACCTTTGCGAACGCCGGCCGCGTTGTCCGTGCAAACACATCCGAGCTCCTCTTCCTGGATGGTTGAGTTCCCAACAATGACACAGGGAATTTCAGCTTCAAGAACGGCATTGCGGACGCGTTCTTCGGTCCGGCTGGCAAAGGCGATTCCTAATGCTCCCTTGTTTCGGAAGGTTTGAATCTCCTCGATCTTTTCATCAACGGACTGAAATCCGCTAAGGATTTCAACTTGAAATCGCTCTTGATGCATTGTCCTTTCAAAACCGATTAACCAATCTTGAAATAGGCTATACCACCCGGTGAGAGGATCGACGTTGACGATAAAGCCGATGGTTCCCATGTCCTTAACTGTAGACGAAACTAAAACGTCCCAACCGTCCCCGGAAGAGGATGACTTGATGAGACCTTCGGTTTCCATTTGGCTAATCGCCAAAGTTAATGAGGATCTTGGGATATGTAGTCGCCGGCTCAATTCGGCATCGGAAGGGACGGTATCTCCGAAATATCGACTTCGGATAAGTGCTCGTAATACGGCAGTGGCACGTTTTTTTTGATCGAAAGAAAGTTTAACGGTTTCTTTTTTAACGGAGCGACTCATCCTACAGTCAAAATGTTACAATTCCTCTGAAGAGAGGACAAGCAATTATCGGTTTGAATTGCTAGACCGACTTTTCCATTTGTTCCAATAAATCTTAATTCGATCTTGAACGAACTCCCAGGGTGAGGGAGATGGAGATGCTTTGTAAAACGCCATACGTTCCTTGATGTCCAAGATATACTTATGAGTTGTCGGGTAGTCGATATTGTCCATGAAGGCCTCTGATTTCAGCGACTGCTTGAGCGGAGCGGCCCAGCGCCGAGCATGAACGGGACCTGCGTTGTATTCGGCGAGAGCAAATACAACAGGGTCGTCGGCTTTATTCCAACGTTTGAGAGCGCGAGCCAGATACCAGGTTCCGGCTCGAACATTGGTGTTGGGAATATAGAGAGATTCTGGCTGAAAATTTGGAATTTTTTCGGCTTTGGCCCAGTCTTTTCCAGCAGCCGGAGTGACTTGCATCAGTCCGCGCTCTTTCGCCTTTCCGTAAGCATCTTCTGTGAACCGGCTTTCTCTCCAGATCACGGCTTTGATCAATTCACGGGGAACCTGGTATTGCCTTGATGCGGAAAGAATGAGGCTATTGTATTGACCCTGTCGTTCGATTTCATATTCCCACCAGAAAAGCGTGGCAGCGACCAGCAGAATGGGCAAGATGGTGATTGCCATCAATATGCCCAGATCTCTTATTCGGATTTGTTTTGCTACCACCACGTGTCTTATCATACCACGGCAAACCCTTTTGGAAGTCAATGGATGAAACTTGATGGAATCTTAGAGCTGCCGACCATCGGTAAGATCGTTCGGGTCGTTCCCGAGTGCGCGTTTGAGCGGTGTTTAGACTACGTGCTACCCGAAGCCGAATGGTCCTCATCGGTTCAGCTGGGACATCGGTTACGCGTGCCTTGGGGAAAGGGGGACACGTTTGCTTATGTCGTTGAGTTTCCAGAAAAGCCAGAGGTAGATTCTTGCCGACAGGTATTATCGAAAGTCGATGAAGAGCCGTTGATCCCGCCGGTTTTAATTCGATTAGCTTATTGGATGGCCCGTTATTATTGCTGTGAAGTGACTCAAGTGCTGAAGGGCATGTTGCCTGAAATGCTGCGCAGTCGCACTCGAGGCTATAAGGAGCAGCTATGGGTCAATCCTGAAGTTGAAAACTTGGAAGCAGTTAAGTTTTCTGCATCGGCGAAAGCTCAGAAGCGAGCGCTACAGGCAGCAGTTGACCAAGGCGGAGGCTGGTTGTCCATTCTATGTCGTGACACGGGAACGTCTCAGGCAACTTGGCGCAGTTTGGAAAAAAAAGGATGGATTTCGCTGGCACCGAGAGCTCAGGAACGCAAGCCGTTCCGCCGGTCTGCTCATGCTCAAGCGGTTACATGGGAGCTAACATCCGAGCAAAAGAAGGCTATCGAAGTGATGAGCGAGGAGCGTGTTCAGGAGGTTCCTCAGCCAATTCTTCTTCATGGAGTAACAGGAAGTGGTAAAACGGAAGTTTATCTGCGATTAATTGAAGACGTTCTCAAAAATGGGAAGCAGGCACTTGTCCTGGTTCCAGAGATCTCGCTTACGGCCCAGACGATAGAGCGATTTAGAGCCCGCTTTGAGACTAAAGGTCATGAGGTGGCCGTTTTGCACAGCCATTTATCCAAGGGTGAGCGGCACGATCAATGGCAAAGGATTCGAAGCGGGGAAGCTTCGATCGTCATCGGCGTTCGTTCGGGAATATTCGCACCATTAGATCGTCTTGGCGTCATTATAGTAGACGAGGAACATGAACAGAGTTTCAAGCAAGAGGATACGCCACGCTATCATGCGCGTGACTTGGCGGTTTTACGAGGGGCTTGGGAAAAAGCATTGGTGGTTTTAGGCTCAGCAACCCCATCATTGGAGTCCATGCAAAATGCGCGTTCTGGGAAGTATCGGAGGGTGCGGCTCACAACGCGAACAGATGATCGCAAACTTCCGGTCATTCACGTCGTTGATTTACGCAAGGAGAAATCATCAGGAAAAGGTGCATTTTTTCTATCTCAACCACTCCAGGATGCGATCCGGTTACGACTCAGTCGAAACGAGCAAAGCATTTTGTTTTTGAATCGTCGTGGATATTCCACAAGTCTGCAGTGTCCCAAATGTGGGTATGTCGATGAGTGTCCTTCCTGTTCGGTCTCCATGACATATCATCGAGCCGATGCTGAAATGCGTTGTCACCTGTGTGATCATGTCGAAGAGGTGAAGGAGCAATGCCCGGATTGCGGATTTAGGGAGTTCAAGTATGGGGGTATGGGAACGCAGCGGATCGAAGATGTTGTGGCCGGATTATTTCCCGAAGCTCGTTGGCAACGCATGGATTCGGATAGTATGCGAGGTAAGCATGCCTTTGAGGATGCGTTTGAGGAGTTTAAAAAAGGGGAACTCGATTTGCTCATTGGCACTCAGATGATCACCAAAGGTTTGGATTTCCCAAATGTGACCTGTGTTGGAATTATTAACGTCGATGGAGCCCTGCAACTCCCAGATTTTCGCGCAGCCGAGCGTGTCTTTCAGCAGCTAGTGCAAGTAGCGGGAAGAGCGGGGCGCGGCGATAAGCCGGGGGAGGTTTTTCTTCAGACCTTTACGCCGTTTCATCCAACAATCCAGTTTGCCCGGCATCACGATGTCTCGGGTTTCTTGGACCATGAATTGGAGTTTCGGCAGGCTCAAACGCTTCCCCCATTTCGTCGATGTGCCGTTGTTGGGATTCGTAGCCAATTTGAGGATAAAGCAAAATTTTGTGCCGAGCAGGTGGCTAAGCGATTACAACAACTACCCGTTCCCGACACGGAGATCTCGGGTATGGCGGCAGCCCCTATCGAGCGGATGCGAAATCAATATCGGTTTCAGGTCGTCTGCTTTACTCAGAATATGCCCGCTCTTAGTCGAATGATTGGAAACGCTCTGCTGGCAGAGCGTTGGCCGGACGGGGTCTATGTTACGATCGACATCGATGCCTATCATCTTCTCTAGGTAGGGAATGCTGAGTTGGGAATTAGTGACTATAAATGGTGTTGATTGACTTTGTTCTTTTCTGGGCATAGACTCTGAAATTCGGCAAAGGAGCTTGATGCGCAGGGATTTAGACTCAGAAAAGCTGCAGTTAAACTCGAACGAAATCAACAGTTCGACGGGGCGAATTATTATTCCAGAAACGGACTCGGTTCCACTAACGGGACGAATTCCAGCGGCGCCAGTCCCATCTCAGCCCCTCCCGCATGCCCCACCTCCTGTAGTAAGACCATCCGAGCTTGATAGAACCGCCTCCACCTCTGGAAAGTGGGTATTGATGGGATCTGTTATGGCAAGTATAGCTCTGGCCGTGGGGACGGCGTTACTATGGATTAAAGTCAATGATTTGACGAAGAAAGTGGATGACCTGAATGCAACGTTAGGTCATACAAAAAAGGATCAAGATACGCTTCTTGTTGATCTAAATCGATCCGTCGGAGCTACGGAGGTTCTTCAATCAAATGTTGAGAAAATTCAAGGAGTCCTTCGAGAGTATGAAGAGCGTCTTACGGCACTAAAAGAGCGCCAGGAAACCTTTAAAAGCACGATTGAAACGATTGAGGTTGTTGAAGTCGTAGACGAAGCAACGATAAATAGGGCGACAGAAACCATTCCGCTCAATCCCTAGGTTAGATCCTTAGTTTGAAGCGGCTAACGTAAAGAGTAATCAAAGACAGATGGACAAAGAAGCATTGATATTCCAATTTTGGGTCGCGAGGTTTTTCAAATGAAGCGAAGAGATTTTCTAGGGTGTCTAGGAGGCTCCGTCATCTATCTAGGGGCATGTTCTCGGGTTCCCGTTACAAGTCATTCAAATGCATTCAAGCTGCTGTTTTTCACGGATGTCCATACCATGGAGGAGTTCGGAGTTCCGGAAGCTCTTGACCAGTTGGCGGATCAGATCAACAAGATAAATCCAGATCTCATTATCGGAGGAGGGGACTATATTCATCGAGGGTTTAATAGTGCTCCTGAACGAGCAGAGAAACTCTATCAAATCTTTGCCAAATTTTTAGACCGGCTCGATGCTAGGACCGAATTAATGATCGGAAATCACGACCTCGTTTCAGCCGTGGATAAAGAAGGGAACATCTTGAGTGGCGATCCAAGGGCGATGTTTCGCGAAAAAACAGGAGTTAGCCAGATCTACCGATCATTTGATTTCAAAGAGCATCACGTAATCATTCTGGACACAATCCAAGTGGTTGGGGGTAAGAGATCTTACCGGGCAGTTGTTGATACAGAGCAACTCGATTGGATCAAACGTGATTTGCAAGGTGTTTCGGAAAAAACACCCATTATTTTAGCAAGCCATGTTCCCCTGCGAACGACATTCATGCAGAAGATGTTTAGTTCGAGGCGAGTGTTGCCCCACAACTTGGTTCTTGAGAATGCGAATGAAGTGTTGGACCTGTTTAAAGGGCATCAGTTAAAACTGGTGCTTCAAGGGCATCTTCATGTCAATGAGCGGATCTATTGGAACGACACAGCTTTTGTTATGGGAGGTGCTGTGTGTGGCCGTTGGTGGACGGGGATTAATCTCGGAACCTCCGAAGGGTTCGGAACTTTCGAGTCAGATGGTCCAGATTCATCTTGGAATTATCACAACACGGGATGGAAAGCCCAACGACCCCGCGAAAGCAGGATCTATTAGACCTAGGTCTGTTTCATTCATTTCATTTTCCAACGCGTTGGATAACACCTGAATTGTTGCCTCGCGACTTTAGGTAATTATATTAGAATGGTGCGTTTAATATTATTACTATTTCTGGGTATCTCAGTGCAGGTATCTCTCGCAAAAAATATTTACGAAAGTGACTTTTCGGATGTTCAGGCTCCTAACTTACCCGAACATTGGCATCCCACCTTTGGATCAACCGAAGGGGATCTGGATTCAATATTTCAGTCAAACACTGAGGAGGGGCAAGGTGGTTGCCTGGAGATCGTCGTAAATTCTAGCCAAGTTAGCAGTGACACGGCTCATTGGTGGTCTTTAGCAATTTTAATCTTGGATACTGAAATTTTAGAAGAAGATCTTGCGAAGTATCGCCTTAGCCTGTCACTCAAAGCTAATAAAGATGCTGAGGTTACCATTAAGCTTGTGGCTTTAGACCAAGAGAAGCAGGAGCAGGGAGTGATTGAGTTTAAAAAGCCGGTCGATTCTGGTTGGAGAGACTTTGATCTGGTATTGGAGGAAGGAACACGTCGTGGAGATTTTGGACTCAAAGCAGAGCAGTATACGCTGGTGGTTTCTATGACACGTGAGGGATTTGAACAAGACCAAGGGAAAGAGAGCCATCTGTACATTGACGATGTTAAATTCGAGCGCAAAGCCCAAGGAACGTATAACTAATTTAAGTTTATGAAAAAAAGAAATCAAA
>JBCCKK010000141.1:0-8696 GCA_039027395.1 Verrucomicrobiota bacterium
ATCTAGTATTAACTCTCTATTCTATTTCTTATTCTTACGTGCTTGCTCTATTTGTTTCATTTTTTCAGTCAAAGCATCGAACTTATTTTCATTGCAAGCACAGAATGGACAAAGTGGCTTGTGATAAGCCAGAGCACACTTTTCCCATGGCTTCAGAGGGCGCTCAATCCCCGTCTCAACAAGCTTTAATGCACACCGACAATTCGGCAGAAGCTCTAAAAATCTTTCGATTACTGTATAAAACATCAGATGGAAATATGCACCACATTGAAGGAAATGCGAACGACGCTCCTCGACCCAACTCAATTCTTAGAAAATCTCCTCCAACTTTTACGTTTAGATTTCACCAACACCTCTCTATAATTATGTGATGGCAGAAGCCTTACCGACAGAAATCAAATGTCGACACTGCGGAATCTCGTTCTCTCCGAATGAGAGTGACCGCCTTTTTTGCTGCGATGGCTGCCGTCATGTTTACGGACTCATTCAGGAAAAAAGTCTTCAGCACTTTTATGACCTCCGAAGGGCCACGATTCCTCCGGCTGGCGCCAAAGTTTTTGATCGACTCGATTTTTCGTGGCTTCGGGAAGCCCAAAAGAATGCAGAAGATATAGGTATCTGCAAATTGGAACTTACAGTCCGCGGCATTTCAGGCGTCTGCTGTGTTTGGCTGACCGAACAGCTTTTCAAAAGCAGGGAAGGCGCTCAAAATATTCGAGTCAAGGCTTCCAACGGCCGCCTCAGATTAGGATGGAAGCCCAACTCACTAGATCTTGCTGAATTCGCTGAAGAGTTAATGAGCTTTGGCTACCGAATTGCTCCAGCCGATAAAGAGTCGCACAATACCCGTCCGTCATTAACCTCTCAGCTCAAAATAAGTGCAGCTATTGCGATCTGCACCGTTCTCGTCTCTTGTCCATTTTATCTCGGAATGGAGGCCTCACATTCAGCAGCAGGAGCGTTGCAGATTGCTGCGTTTTTGTTAGCCACCGCGAGTCTATTTTTTGCAACTCGTTATTTTTTCCCTCCGGTTTTTTATAAGCTTCGAGTCAACGAACTTCACGCTCATCTTCCTATTTGTATCGGTCTTTTTATCGGTTACTTGGATGCCTTGATTGCCTGGCAAATTAAAGAAGCGTTTCTTTTTAGTTTTGATTCCTTTGCCGTTTTCATGTTTCTGATTCTCGCTGGATGCCAGGTCCAAGAATGGGTTGCCAAAAACTGCCGAACTCGTCTTTCCCATTCCTCGACTTGGGTTCCAAGCTGGCATACCTATCGAGATGGTCGGCAAATTCCAAAGTTACTCGAAGAGCTAAAGGCAGGAGACCAAATTACAATCGCTCCCGGCCAGGTCATCCCCCTGCGAGGTCAAATCCTTGATGATCCGGCTATGATCGGAATGGACTGGATTACAGGAGACAATCAGCCAACGATCATTCAGCCAGGAGCTTCCGTTCCTGCGGGAGCCGTTAACATTTCTTCATCGCGTATTATCGTAGAGGCCTCTGAGAATTGGGATGATTCTCCGTTGAAACCTCTAATGCAAGTTTCCGAAGAAGCCTTTCACCCCAATTCCATCTTTCAAAAGATTCTCCGCTATTACATTGGCTTCGTACTCATAATCGCATTCTTAGGAGGGGGCGCCTGGTTAATTTCGGGATATTCGTTGCACTATGCTCTGCAAATTGTGCTTTCGATTCTTGTTGTTACCTCGCCCTGGGCCTTCGGGTTAGCGATTCCACTTGCCGACGAGTTAGCCGTCAAAACTGCTCGGGACTTTGGAGTATTCGTGCGAAAGACATCTCTATGGTATCGGCTTCATAGCATTGAAAATATTGCCTTCGACGAAAGCGGAATCAATACACTAGAAGCCCCTTTCATGGAACATGAGGCATGTCTCGACAACTTAGAAAAGAAGCACCGCCAGATTCTCCTCGACATTGTTTCAGCAAGTCCTCACCCCATTTCCAAAGCGCTCCGCCGAGCTCTAGTCAAATTCGAACCCAAATACCGCCCTCAGTCTCTCTACGGAATTTCTGAAACTCCCGGATCTGGAATTGAATGGAAAGATGGAGATACCACGTGGAAACTTGGACACCCTTCCTGGGCACTCGGCGGCCCTTTCCCCCAGCAAAATGCGGACTGCGTTTTCACAAAAAACGGAGTGCCGTTCTGCCAGTTTAACTTTCATAAAGAGGTGCGCACCGATGCCACGCCTGAAATCAAGGCTCTGTTGAAAGACGGGTTCAACGTCTACCTTCTAAGCAAAGAGCCCAAGATCGATGTTCAGCGAATGGCAGCCTTGGTTGGCCTACCAATCGAAAATGGAATTGGCGCGCTGTCATCAAGAAACAAAGCAAATTGGATTGGAGCGCACCAACCTAGTAGTTGCTTACTTATTGGAGATAGCACGTTAAATCCTGAGGCCTTTGCTGCTGCCTATTGTAAGGCGACACCGACCAACACGGATAAACCCCTAAAACAACAGGCTGATTTTTATTTCCTTGGTAAAAACATCGGCGGTATCTACCGAACCTTTCAAGTCAGCCGACAGCGGAATCGGGCGATTCATTTAGTCCTCTGCTTTCTAATCGTCTATAACGTTGTGGCTCTTGGCCTATCCTTAGCCGGCTTCGTTAATCCTTTAGTTGCGATGCTTATTCTCCCCACCAGTTCGATCGTAACGCTACAGATTATCAGCAGAATCTTTAAAGAGCCTTAGACGTTAAAGCGAAATTCCATCACATCCCCATCGGCAACGATATATTCTTTACCCTCGATTCGAAGTTTACCGGCTTCTTTTGCTTTAGCCTGGGACCCGAGCTCTTTGAGCGCTTCAAATGCAATCGTCTCAGCCGCAATAAACCCACGCTCGAAGTCCGAATGGATCACTCCAGCCGCTTGAGGTGCTTTGTCTCCCTTGCGAATGGTCCAGGCGCGGCTCTCTTTTTCGCCCGTGGTAAAGTAGGTCTGTAAACCCAGCAAATCATAAACAGCTTGAATCAAGCAACCGACACCCGATTCCTTAACACCGATTCCCTCCAGATATTCGGAAGCCTCTTCTTCGGAAAGTTCAGTTAACTCCGCCTCAATTTGAGCGCTAATAATGACGGAGCCTGCACCCAGGTGCTCTTTACAATACGCTTCGACCTGTTTCACTCGGCTTCCAGTCTCACTATCACGCTTTCCATCGGATAATTCAGCCAGCTCCTCTTCCTTAACATTACAAGCAAACAAAGTCGGTTTTGACGTAAGTAGAAAGAAATTGTGAGCAATTGGTTTCTGTTCTTCGGTTAACTCGCAGGTCAGTGCAGGCTTCCCCTCATCCAAGGCAGGTCTGATTAAGTTAATCACCTCAAGCTCTTGTTTGGCTTCTTTATCTCCAGAACGGGCGACGCGCTCAACCTTGTCTTTGCGCTTATCTAAAGCCGCCATATCCGCCAAAACCAACTCTGTCATAATCACTTCAATATCGCGAAGCGGGTCCACTGATCCGCTGACGTGATGAATATCGGGATCCTCAAAGCATCTAACCACCTGGACGATTGCATCAACCTCACGGATATTCGCCAAAAATTGATTTCCCAGCCCCTCCCCTTCGCTTGCTCCTTTAACCAATCCAGCAATGTCGACCATCTCAACTGCAGCGGGAATGGTCTTTTCGCTCGAGGACAGTTCCGATAGAAAATCCAGTCGCTCATCAGGAACCGTAACTACTCCTATATTAGGCTCGATAGTACAAAAGGGATAATTGCCCGACTCCGCCTTGCGCGTACGGGTCACTGCATTAAAAAGAGTACTCTTACCCACATTGGGTAATCCAACAATTCCGGCTCTTAACATCGTGACGTGTTACGGCAAACGACTCAAGAGGTGAAGCAAATTCTACCAAACGAGATCAACCCAATAAGCATATAAGGGAATACCTACGGTCAGGTTGAAGGGAAATGTGATAGCTAGAGAGGCGGTGACATAAAATGCCGGATTTGCTTCAGGAAGAGAATTTCGAATCACTGCGGGTGCTGCAATATAGGAAGCACTTGCAGCCAAAACAGCAAAGACAACAGCGCCTCCTTGCGAGAGTCCAACAAGCGAAGCCATCCAAATTCCAATCCACGCTTGAACCAAGGGCATCGTTAATGCGAAAACAATCAGCCGAACTCCAGCAAGTCTGAGATCCTTGAGTTTTTCTCCGGCGACAAGCCCCATTTCCAACAAGAAAAACGTTAACACTCCATAAAAGGGATCAATTAAGAAGGGACTCATTTTTTCTAACCCATCTTTTCCGGTTAAAGCCCCGGTCACCAAACCCGCGATTAACAAAAATACGCTGCGATTGGTCCCAACCTCATGAAGTATATCATTCCACTTAATTTTTCGCTTCCTACCAAAAACCTGTGCAAGGAGCAGTGCAATCACGATGGCAGGTATCTCCATGATCGCCATAAGCGCTGTCACATAGGATTCGTATTTGATCGAGTTCTGTTCTAAAAAGACAAGGGTTGCAATAAAAGTAACTGCGGAGACCGATCCATAGTGCGCAGCAAGGGCCGCCGCATCGCGAACGGCAAAGCGTAGAATCACACGGCAAACAAAAAATGTGAGTAAAGGAATCAGTGATGCAATACCAACAGCCCCTAGAAGAGGTGCGATCACATCACTAATCCGCTCGTCGGACAAAGATGAACCTCCCTTAAACCCAATAGAAAATAAAAGATAAATCGTGATTCCCTGATACAAAGGATCGGGAACTTTTAGATCACTTTTTACGAATACAGCCAGGATCCCAAAAGCAAACGCGAGAATCGGAGGGGAAAGAAGATTGCTGGCAACTAGATCAAGAGAGGTCACTTCTTCTCCTTTTCAATTGGCTTAGCCGGCAACAACTCGCCGGATTTGCAATCATACTTACCCTTCAAAGAATCTGTTTTTGTTTGCGACCAAGGCTCAACTTTTAACAAATACCCCGCTCTTCCAATCATTTGAGCGGCAATGGGAGCCGTGAGAAAAAAGAAAGTAATAATCAAGGCAACCTCAATCCATACCGCAAGTTGATTCAGGTGCAATCCACACCCAATAAAAATCAAGCTCCCCCCAAAAGCTCCTGCTTTCGTTGCTGCATGCATACGCATGTAAAGATCTGGAAACCGCACGATACCTAATGCAGCCACCAAGACAAAAAGCGTCCCTGAGACAATAATCAATGAAACTAAAAGATTCATAGCTCCGTTCCCCTTTTCTCCAGATGCCGGGCAAATGCAACAGTGCTTAAAAACGCAACTACTGCGATGGCTAAAGCGACATCAAGAAATACCCGGTTTCCTGTTTCTAGAACAAACAATCCCGAAAGGCACATGACCTGAGCTGCGATCAAGTCGAGAGCAACAATTCGATCACAGACACTGGGTCCTTTAAACAAACGCCAGGCACTTAAAATCATAGAGATGATAACCAAACAATAACCAAACTGAATGGCCCACGAAATGTCTTTGAGTAATGAGTCCATCAAAAGACCTCCTTAATTTTTGCCATGTAAAGATCACGCACTTCTCGAATGAACTTCTCTTGGTCGTCGACATACATTGCATGAATATAAAGAGTACTTCGATCCGTTGACACATCGAGACTCAGGGTCCCTGGTGTCATAGTAATGAGATTGGCAAGCACCAGAAGTTGTCGATCTGAAATGGGATCTAACGGAATCGCAAAGAACCCCGGAGTCATGTCGTGATTAGGTGTGATCACATCATAGGCGACTCGGAAGTTGCTTAGGAATATTTCGTAGAGATAGAAGGCAAAGAACCGAACTAGTTTAACGAGTTTCATGAATTACCTCCATTCAAGACCGCGCTAATATAAGACGTAGGGTCCAACAACTGCTCGGCCGCCCGTTCCGCAACTACAAAGAAGGGCTGGCTACAAAGCCCAATGATGACAGTGAAGATCGCTAGAACGGCGATTGGAAGAATCATCCCACGAGGAACCGATCCTAGTTTTGGTTCAGACTCCTTGTCTTTATCCTGGTTAGGTAGCCGTTTCCAGAACACTTCTGCCCAAAGTTTTGTCATTGAAAATAGAGTAAGAATCCCCACAAGAAGGGCGATTGCTACCACCCATAGTTCATGCTCTTGCAAGCCAGCTTTAACCAGCGAGAACTTAGCCCAAAAACCAGAAAGCGGCGGAATACCACCCAAGGAGAACGCAGGGATAAAGAATAACACTGCAAGCCAAGGTGCGTGTCGGTAGAGACCTCCTGTCTTTGCTAGGTGATCCGTCCCAAGATAACGAATGACGGCTCCGCTAATCAAAAATAGGTTCGTTTTTACGATGATGTGGTGAGCTAGATAAAAAATAGCTCCAGCCAAAGCCAGCGGAGTGAAAAGGGCTAGGCCCAAGATCATATACCCAATCTGGCTGATAATGTGGAATGAAAGAATTCGGCGCATTTCAAACTGTGCGGCAGCTCCTAGAACCCCGGTCACCATCGTAGCTGCAGCAAGAATCAACAAAAGATTGTGAGTAAATGAGATATCTTGAACAAAAAACAATGTGAAGGTTCGCATCAGCGCATAAACCCCAACTTTAGTCAGCAAGCCGGCAAACAACGCGGATATTGAAACCGAAGGTGTGTGATAGGATGCTGGAAGCCAAAAGAAGAACGGAAACAACCCCGCCTTGATACCAAACGCAGCCAGAAATAGAATCGCACTGCTGTTGATCAATGACGAGTCTTCTAGATTTCCTAGTTTCGATGCGATATCGGCCATATTGAGTGTGCCGAGCTTACCGTATAAAATACCAACTCCTGCTAGGAACAAAATGGAAGCAAACAGATTCAACGAAACATATTTAATCGAACCCTCTAGTTGATCTCGTTTACGTCCTAATGCCAGCAGAACAAATGATGACATCAGCATCACTTCAAACCAAACGTAGAGATTGAAAAGATCTCCAGTAAGAAACGAGCCATTTACCCCCATCATCAAGAAATGATATAGGGGAAAGAAAAAGCGCTTCTGCTCGCCCTCAGATATCTCATCAAACGCATAAATCAAAACGGCACATCCGATCAGGTTGGAGACGACTAGCATGATGGCACTTAATATATCCGAGACTAATACAATCCCATAAGGAGCAGCCCACTCCCCAACTGTTAAGACTAGAATCGACCCTTCATGGACTTTCCAGAGAATGGCACAAGAAATCAGAAGAACGCTCAATAGTCCAACCACAGAAACCATTTTCTGCGCTTGAATCCGGTTTCTTAAAAAGAGACAGGCAATGGCACTGAGCGTTGGAATCAAAATCGGAAGAATCAAAATATTCATGGTGACTCGTCCGTCTTGTTCAGTGAGTTAATATCGTCATGTCCCAAACTGCTATGCGTTTGATGAATCAAGGCCAATACAAATGCAATCAAACCGAATCCAATCACGATTGCGGTAAGCACCAAAGCCTGAGGTAGAGGGTCTGCAGTGTTCTGAGCGAGCACGGATTCAGAAGAGTCGATAATTGGCGCCTTTCCGAGTCTTATTCCCGCAGAAGTTAACACCAACAAATTAGCGGCCTGGCTGATTAAGATTATTCCAATAGCCAAACGAACCAAACTTCTTCTCAGCAGGCAATAGACACCACAGGCAAACATCAGCCCGATTACGAAAGCAAGGAGCGTTTCCATTAGTCGGACTCCTCCAGCTCGAAAATCACCCCAAGAGAAAAACCGAGAACTGCCAAATAGACTCCAATGTCAAAAAGCAAAGGGGTGCCTAGATGCACGTTACCAAGCAAAGGAACGGCAAAACCAGGAAGCCACAGTCCCTTCATAAACATCTGCCCTACGGCGATTGCAAGAATTCCGCTCGAAATTGCCACTAAAAGCCCCGCAGCAATTAGAGAAACCGGAGTGACTTTAAGAGCTTGGCGGGCCGCTTTTGTTCCATCCGCCAGCATCACGAGCACAAAAGCTGAGGAGGCAATTAATCCGCCGATAAAACCTCCACCGGGTAGGTTGTGTCCACGATAGAGAACGATTAACGAAATAATAATGAGAGGAACGAACAGAAATCGGCTCGCTGCACTGAGAATAATAGACGTCATGTTGACCTTTCGTTCGTTCGATTAAATCTTCTACTCACCAAGGCGATCACTCCAAGAGCTGCAATTCCCAAGACGGTGATTTCTGCAAATGTATCTAAAGCCCGAAAATCCACGAGGATCACATTCACAACATTCTTCCCTTTTGCTGCTGCATAGCTCAGTTCCCCAAATGTTTCGGATATCGAACTACTGAGCTGCAATTGCTGGGCTTTCAATATGAGAGTTGTGATGATTCCACCCACAATCAGCGAGAAAACTCCGTCGGCGATCCTCTGCATTCCAGAGGAGTAAATTCGAAAGCGAGGCAATCGATAAACAACGAGCATGAAGAGAACGATAGTCAACGTTTCCACGAGAACCTGAGTAATCGCCAAATCAGGCGCGCTGTAGAACATGAAAATTAATGCAACTCCAAAGCCAACGATACCGAGACTAAGAAGCGCTTTGAGTCTTGATTTTGTCAGCGTAGCAATAACCGCGGCCGTTGCCATTAAACTGACCAGCACCCACTCATGCAAGCGCGCTTGAGGCAAAGCCAGCGCTTCCAGCAAGCCTCCTCGGTAGACGAACTCGATCGCTAAAAGAATTGCCGTCGCTGC
>JBCCKK010000142.1:0-8632 GCA_039027395.1 Verrucomicrobiota bacterium
CAGCAACGGCAACCCGATATCTCCTTGGCGAAAAAGCTATTGGATTGGGAACCCGAGGTTCTCTTAGAAGATGGGCTTCAGCAAACTATTGAATATTTTAAATCACGGATTTAAAACAGCCTAATGAGGCCTGGGTTCTTAGAATCAAAAAGACGATTATTTCTAGCCGGTTGGCTCTTCATCAGTTTTTTTGTCTCTACGACACTTTCTCAAGATTTAGAAGGAGGAGATGAGCGATATCGAAGCTCTCTGCTCTTTGCGCATGTGCTCGAAATGGTTCGATCCCAATATGTGGATTCGGATCAGATCGACTATAATCGATTAACTCATGCGGCCCTCGATGGCATGCTATCCTCTCTAGATCCCTATTGTGAATTTCTGGATGCTGAGCAATACCTAGATATCCGCTCTGAGACCAAGGGAATCTTTGGGGGTGTAGGAGTCTACGTTGGGGTTCAGAAGAATCGCAATCTAGTGATTAACATGCCTGTTCCGGGAGGTCCTGCGTTCAAAGCAGGTTTATTGCCGGGTGATTTGATTGTTAAGATCGACGAGAAGGACGCGAAAGGGCTGAGTCTGAGTGAAGCAATTCGTCTTATGCGAGGTCGCCCTGGTGATCCTGTAGCTCTCGTTATTTATCGGCCAACGACTCGCCAGACCTTGGAGATGAGTATTTTTCGTGCTGTCATCAACGTTCCCACAGTCCGCGACTCTGCAATTATTTCTGAGTTTTCCCAAGGAGAGCATCAGGTTGGATACATGAGAATTTTGCAATTTGGCGAAAACACGATTTATGAATTGGATGATGCTCTTAAGGAGCTTTACGGCAAGGGAATGACGTCTCTCATCATCGACCTTCGAAATAATCCTGGGGGTCTGCTAGAGGCAGCCGTGCAAGTTGCAGGCCGATTTCTTGAGCCAGGTCAGGTGGTTGCTTATACCGATGGACGGCACGATGGAGAGGGGCGTAACTACTATCATGCCGAGGGAGATCGACATGATTTGGCGCTGCCTTTGGTGCTCCTAGTCAATCAACACAGTGCCAGCGCAGCTGAAATTGTTGCGGGTGCGCTTAAAGATCTTGGTCGAGCGGTTCTTGTTGGAGAGACGTCTTACGGAAAAGGATCCGTGCAGACCATCCAGCCGGTTGAGAATAGTCAGGACGACCCGGTAGCGATTCGATTAACGACCGCCAAGTATTACACGCCGAGCCAGCAAGTGATTCATCAGAAAGGAGTTTCTCCTCACGTGACTGTTCCGGTGAGCCGAGCAGAAGACCAGGCGATCTTGCGTAAACAGAACCGCCATGTTTTATCACCTGAAGAGCAATCTGAATTGGCCAATGTGGAAGACCGTCCTTTAGCTCGAGCAATTACGGTCTTAAAAGGATTAATGATTTTCCGTGAGCGACACCCAAACATCCAAGCTCAGGTCGAAAAGAAACAGCAGCAGTTATCTCATGCGGGTTTTGGGTATTGAAACATCTTGTGATGAGACTTCTGTAGCACTTCTTGAGCATACGGAGAATCAGCTAAAGCTTGAAGCACATCTTGTCGCTTCGCAGCTAGAACATCATCGCCCCTATGGAGGTGTCGTTCCAGAAGTAGCGACTCGCCAGCATCTCAAGCAGTTAGATCCTATGGTGGATAGAATCCTGAAATCTCAGGGGCGATCTTTGGAGGATGTCGACTTGATTGCCGTAACGCAAGGACCTGGACTGGCGTCATCACTGATGGTTGGCTTTTGTTATGCCCAAGGGCTCGCACTCGCGAGCAGTATTTCAGTTCTGGGAATTAACCACATGGAAGGTCACTTGTTTTCTCCCTTTTTAAGTCATAACTGTGCTCCAGTGTTTCCACACTTATCTCTTATTGTGAGTGGTGGGCATACGATGTTGGTTTACGTCAAGGAACCTTGGAATTACAAGATCATCGGAAGAACTCGAGATGATGCTGTAGGCGAAGCATTCGATAAAGTAGCTAAACTTTTGGGGCTGGCTTATCCGGGTGGACCAGAGGTTGAGAAACGAGCTCAAATGGGAGACGATCAACGTTATGCATTCCCTCGTAGCATGCTTCATTCGGGAGACTACGCATTCAGTCTGAGTGGTTTGAAAACATCGGTTCGATATGCGTTACAAAAACAAGATAAGGTTACAGCATCTACGATTAATGATTTTTGCGCTTCATTTCAAAAGGCAGTAATTGATGTTCTTGTCGGTAAAACCGAGAAAGCGATTCACTCTTTAGGCGTTAAAACGCTTACGTTGAGTGGAGGTGTGAGCTGTAATCGAACTCTAGCAGATGCTTTAGAGCGAATGTGTAGGCAATCGGATGTGCGATTTTTAGGGACGATTCCCGAATTCAGCACGGACAATGCAGCTATGATTGCCTATGCAGCAGCTTTGCGAGAAAGGGATCAAGTGTCCTCTATGAATAAAGGATTGGATATTGATCCTAATTGGCAACTAGATGCTTGCTCCGCTTTGTAGCGAATCCCAAGGCTTTTAGCTATTCATGAGATCCAAGAGGGTAATGCTTCGCAGGAATCGTTTTCCGAGATTCGCCATAAGGGGCAACGGGCAAGTTCTTCGACTACCGCTGGGTTTGTCTGTAAGGCGAGATCGTCCGGACAGTCGTATTCGTTCATGATGATACCAGCTACGGTGAGTCCTGTATTTCGAATATTTTCAACCGTTAACAAACAATGATTGATGGTGCCTAGTCCGGCCCTGGCAACGACAATAACGGGATAGCCGAGTTCACGGGCGAAGTCTCGAACCCAATAGTCTTGAGTGATGGGAACCAGCCAACCGCCCACACCTTCGATCAAGAACGGACCGGTTTGGCGGTTTTTGAGATCTTGCAGCGTCTTCCAGACAGGCTCAAGGTCTGGGGGACGGTCATCGATAATATAAGCTGAGTAAGGAGCTAAAGGGGGAAGTAGATGGATCGGATTAATTTCATTGAGGCTCAGGGACTCTTCATTGGCTTTCGCCAATATCTCGGCATCGGTTCGGTCACCGCAAGCAAATGGTTTCAGCCCAAGGGCTGGAATATTCTTTTTGCGGAGTTGTTGGATGATATTTGAGGTCACATAGGTTTTTCCGACCTCTGTGTCTGTTCCAGTAATAAAATAGTTGTTCATAACGATGCAAAGGTGGTTTCTATACTTTTGGATAAAATTGTTACCATTTCCCGAACTTGTTCAGCTGTTGATGAGTAGGGAGGCATGAGAACCAAAACGTCCCCTACGGGCCGTGTGAGTAAGCCGTGTTTGGCCGCTTCTTGACAAACGGCAGCTCCTAACCGTTTTTCGTAGGGAAATGGCTCCCGTGTTTCCACATCTTTGACTAGTTCGACTGCTAAGATCAGTCCTTCTTGTCGAACATCTCCGACGTGAGGGTGCTCCCAAAAGACTTTTTTTTCTTCCTCGAGTGTTGATTGAATGAGTTTGCGAGCCTTTTTTGATTCAGGAGATTCGAGAATACTGAGAGATGCTCGCGCTACTGCACAGCCGAGCGGATTGCCGGTGTAGCTGTGTCCGTGGAAAAACGTATTTTCGACACCACCCGAAAATCCATTAAAGATTTCCTGACTGCATAAGGTCACTGCTAGTGGAAGAGTTCCTCCCGTTAAGCCTTTTGCTAAAGCGACCACATCGGGCATGAGATCTTCTTGTTGAAAAGCAAACGTGCTTCCCGTTCTTCCAAAACCTGTCATGACTTCATCTAGGACAATTTTGGCACCCGCTTGGCGCGCGATGCTAGTTGATTTCTTCAGATAACCTTTGGGTTGCATGGCAAAACCTGCGGCTCCTTGCACCTTAGGTTCGATAGCAAATATGGCAGCTTCCTTTTGTATCTCCGCAAATGCCTTCTCTACGGAATCTAAACATTCGAACTGACATTTTCGGCATGAACGAGATTCCTCTTTTTGAGGAATCGCTTTATTATGAGGGCAGCGGTAGCAGCTTGGAGCTTTGACTTCAGAAACGGGAAAGAGGACAGATTTATAGTGTCGATGAAAAAGTTTGCTATTTCCCATGCTCATCGCTCCAACGGTATCTCCATGGTAAGCGGAGCTAAGTGATACGACTCGCGTTCTCTCCTTTTGGTCGGTTTGCTGGAAGAACTGGATTACCATCTTTAAGGCAGCTTCCATAGCGGTCGATCCATCATCGGAGAAGAAACAGCGATCCAATCCAGTAAGTGAACAAAGACGCTCAGCCAAAAGCGGAGCTTGGGTATTGGTTAGGCCAAGAAAGGATGAATGCGCAATCGCATCTACCTGATTCTTGATAGCTTGGCGAATCTGAGGATGACTGTGCCCATGGAGGTTGGTCCAAATCGAGGAGTTGCCATCTAGATACCGTTTTCCCTTCGTATCCACCAAGGTGGATCCTATTCCCTCAGCAATCACTATGGGTTCAAATTCAGAATCTAACCAGAGGTCATTGGGAGTGAATGGATGCCAGACATACGTTTTATCAAGATTAATGATGTGTTGGGTATCCATGACAATAGTCAGATTGCAATGAGTTCTTTTAACAGCATTAAAACTCGGTCTAGGTCTCTTTCATTGTGGTGGGCGCCAACCGAAAGACGTAAGCGGGCAGCACCCCGAGGGACCGTGGGGAAGCGAATGGCCGGAAGGTAGATCTTTTTGGCCCAGAGCGACCCAGCAATCTGGGCTGCTCGTTCCTCATTGCCTATTGAGATTGGAATAATAGGGCTTACTACATCGAGCGGAAAGATCTTGTTGTTCGCAAGGTGTCCGAGTAAGCGAAAGAGATGTTTACGGCGTGCTGCTCCTTCGCTGGATTGGATTATTTTGAGCGAGGCAATGCTAGCCGCGGCGATGGCTGGAGGTGCCGCAGTCGCAAAAAGAAAACTTCGGGCACGTTGGCGAATCAGAGAAATTAGCGGTTGAGATCCGGCAACAAATCCTCCCTGCGTTCCTATTGCTTTTCCAAGCGTGCCTAGTTGAACCTCCACCTGGTCTGACTGTTCTTGCGACTCAATGAGACCTTGACCTTTATTGCCAAATACCCCGGATGCATGTGCTTCATCAACTAAGAGCCAAGCATTCCAACGTTGCTTAAGTTCGATAAGTTCTTTTAGTGGGCAACGGTGCCCCTCCATTGAATAGAGTGATTCAACAATGATGAGAATGGGGTGCGTCTGTGATTGAGTTCGTTCAAGCTCCAGGATTTCATTCAGATGATCCATATCATTGTGACTCACCATGCGCACCCGTGCTCCAGAGAGGCGGGCTCCATCCCAGAGGCACGCATGAGCTTTTTCATCAATGATGATGGTTGCTTGTTTTTGAGCAATCGCCGGAATGACACCTATGGACGTGGTGTAGCCACTGGGGAAGCTGAGTGCGGCTTCTGTCATTTTAAGTCTAGCGATCTGGGCGTCCATCTCTTCATGAAGTTCTGTATGCCCTGCGAGAAGGCGGGCTGCCCGGTTGCCCATACCATGCGACGCAATGGATTGACTCGCCGCTTCAATGACATCTGGGTGGTTTGATAATCCAAGGTAGTCATTGGAGCCCAGGTTGATCATACCTTCCGAAAGCTTTACAAAATGTCGTTCGAAATGATTCTCTCGATCAATACGCAGCTCGGTCTGCAGGTAATTTTCCCAGTTCATAATTTGAGGTCGGTTTGGACTCCATTAACTAGAATAAAGTCTGGGGTTTGAGTCGATTCAATAATGTAGCGGTAAGGATCTTCAGGAAGTCGGCTATCGGGCAGCGAAAAGGCAACCAGATCTGCGAGAGCAGCCGGCTGAATCACGCCAAGTTGGTTTTCCATTCCGAGGGCCTCTGCGGGAATCGAGGTAACTTTATGCAGCCAGTCTCTTGACCCAATGCCAGGATATTCCCTAGCGGCGTGCCGAATCTCAGAGCGTAGATCAAGACTATGATTACTTGCCAAGCTATCGGTGCCAATCATGACCTTACATCCCGTTCGTTCGACATCCTCTAGAGGAAAGCGACGATGTCCAAAGTAGTCGTGGCATTGGGGGCAGTGGACTATATTAAGTGGATATTGGCGAAGGTGGGCTAAGTCGTACTCTTGGAGATAATTGAGATGAACTGCGAGACAGCGCTCATTGAGCAGGCCAAATTCCATCAAGTGAGAAAGGGGGGAGCCGTGTCCGCAGTCGTCCATGTTGCGCCCTAGTTTGGACAAGAAGTCATAGAGTTCACCACGACCTTCTAAAAACATTTCGTGCTCGTCGAGAGACTCTGCGATATGAGTTGTGAATGGCATACCAAGCTCTTCACTGCAATGCTTGGCTAAGCGGAAGAGTTCGACGCTTGCTGTATAAGGGGCGTGAGGTGCCAAACCAAGTCTCCCAGCCAGTCGGAACGGGTATCAAAAAACTCGAGGGCTCCCATCAACATCTCTTCTCCAGCCAATCGAGTTCGTACATCGATTAGTTCGAGAAACCACCAAACTCGAAGAGGCGGGCGTGATAGTTTTAGAAGTAGTTCAGGAAAAGCTTCAAGATTGAGAACTGTTGTACATCCCCCTCGTAATAGGAGTTGATAGCCGGCTTCAATGGATTCAATGAAGTCTTCTGGTCCCATCGATTGTTTGAGAGCGTTGATTTTGTGAATCCATTTAGTGAACGATTCTCCAGGAAAAATGGAGCCTTTCAGCGCCGTATAGTCGAGATGGCAGTGGGCATTAATAAGTCCCGGAAGAAGGATATGGTGATTCAGAGAAACGATGGTTTCACCCGGGTAGGGTTTAAGATCACTTCCTACCTCGGTGATACGGGCTCCTTGAATGCGGACGGCTCCTGAAATAGGTGGGGCGGATCCACGCATTGTTAGGATTATGGGCGCCTGAATTAGCATGGCACACGTGAGAAATGGTTATGAAGAATCGACCTGCTTTAACCCGCTTTGACGAATATCTTCGATCGCATCGCGTAGAGAGCGTTTTTCATCAGGCTGCATGTGGTCTGTGAAAAGAATTCCATTTAGATGATCTGTTTCATGTTGGACAGCTCGTCCCAGAAGGCCATCCGATTCGAAGGAAAAGGGTTCACCGTCTAGGCGGAGGCAGGTGCAGGCAACGCGTGTCGGGCGAGTGATTTCTGCCGTGATACCGGGAAAACTTAAGCAACCTTCGGTTGCCGATTCCTTTTTTTTCACAATCTCTAGTTTCGGATTAATCAAAACAAGAGGCATATAATCCGCATAATTGACGGGTTGTCCGTTGATCCACATGCGTGAGGGTGATTCGACTTCTCCGGGAATATCAATAACAGCGAGTTGAATCGCTTTGCCAATCTGCTGAGCGGCTAGCCCGATTCCCGATGCATCATGCATGGTCTCGATCATATCGTCTGCGAGCTGGCGGAGATCTTCCGTGATTTCTGTGATATCCGAGCCCTGTTTTCGAAGGACTGGATTTCCGTAATAGGTGATTGGTAAAATCATTTCTAACGTTCCGGTTTGCGGGTGTGGAGAGATAAATCAGCAAGACCGGCTTCCTTTGCGGCATCCATCACTTTAACAAAAAAGCCGAGTTCAATTCCCTCATCGGCTTCCAAGGCGAATGTACGTTCAGCATTTGCCAACTTCTGTTCTTTTAAGACGATTGATAGTTTATCCAAGGTTACTTCCTCTGTTCCCACGTAAATTAGGTTTTCTTGGGTAATGTAGATGGTGACCGGTTCATTCGTGTTTTCTTGTTCGGTCGCTTGCGTGGATTCAGGGAGATTGATGTCAACTTTGGGTTCCGCCTTCTTGAACGTGGTGGTTACAATAAAGAAAATCAACAAGATCGAAAGGATATCGATCATGGAGACGATATTGATCGTGAGTGGACGTTGAGGGCGTGAATAAAAGCGCATGGAAACGGGCTTTAACTATCTGAAGGCGGTCCATCCCCTGACACAAGATAACACTTCGTTAAGAAATCCATGCAGAGGCTTTCCATTTCCACTGACATTGCCTCGATTTTTTTGGTGTAGTAACTATGGGCGATCAACGATGGGATCGCGATGACCAGGCCGGTAACCGTTGTATTAAGCGCTTCGGAAATTCCCTGGGCTATGATCATGCCTTGACCACTATCAAGACCGGTTTCACCAATGTTTGCGAAAACGGTGATCAAGCCAGAGGCTGTTCCTAGGAGGCCCAGTAATGGAGAAACGCCCGTTGTAATCTCAAGAACGACGAGTCCTCTCTCTAGGCGAGTGATTTCTGTTCGAGCTTGAGTTTGGACGGCCTCTACATTCTCGGCTTTACTCCAAGGGAGATGTTCCAGGCAAATTCGAATGAGACGGGCCAGGGTGGTGGTTCCTGGGGCTGCTAACTGTTGAATTTCCTTCGTATTTCCGCCAATCGTTAAGCGGGTAATGCTTCGATAGAGATCCTCGGGAATAACGTTGGCCCGTTTAAGTGCGATTCCTCGTTCTACGATGAATGCAACAGAGACAATGGAGCAAAGCACGAGCGGAATCATGAAAAATCCGCCACTTCCAAAAAAGTTGATGAGTCCTGGAAACATAAGTCTTTGGGATGTTGAACGAGACCCGGCATTTCGAAAGGAAAAATTTACAGAGATCTGCGGAAATAAATAAATTTAACCATTTGGTTAA
>JBCCKK010000143.1:0-8620 GCA_039027395.1 Verrucomicrobiota bacterium
GTGCATTTCTTAAAACTATTTAGAGTATTCATATTCACAACGGGATGTCTCACGTTTCATCTAGAAGCAAAATTTGATACGTTATTTGATGTTGACCGAGATAAGAAAAGTGAGCTGGGTGACAAACGGTTCAAAGGAAAGAATCTAGAGATAAAAGAATTTAAGGGAACTAGTAGACTTTCTTTAAAAGAGTCCTCTTTAGGGAGTAAAGCCTCCTCGATGTCAAAAGAAGCTTCCGACCAATTTAGTAAGCCCTACAAAATCAAACGCTTGGATGGTATGAAGCAAATACAAACAGATAGGGTTTATGAAACAAAACCTTTTTCTTCATTTGCCGATGCTCAGGAACGCTACGCTACGAAGCAAAAAGGAGACATTAGAGACAAACGTTATTCTGCTTCTTCTAAACGGTCGGACTTCGACCAAAAGAAATACCAAGGTCCCGAGTTGACTAGAATAAAAAGGAATCTCGAGAAAGCAGAACAAGTTGATGAAGCGGTTCCGAGGCCAGAGGAACCTAGTCTTTCCGTTGAGGAAATTCGCGAAATTCTCAATAAAAACAATTAGCCTTTGTTAACTTGCCACCGGCAAGATCTTATCCATTCTCACGGCATGGGAAAAATATTGGTTACTGGAGGCTCTGGATATATTGGGAGCCATACGGTCATCGAGCTTCTAGAAAATGATTATGAGGTGGTCGTTTTTGATAACCTCAGCAACAGCAAGCAGGAGTCTTTAGAGCGCGTTAAGCAAATTACTGGTAAAGACGTTGCTTTCCACAAAGGTGATCTACTAAACCCCTCAGATCTCTCCGAAGTCTTTCAAGCACATGATATTGATTCGGTAGTGCATTTTGCTGGGCTGAAAGCAGTTGGAGAATCTGTCCGGGAGCCTATGCGATATTACGAGAACAATTTGGTTGGGACGTTTAATCTGTGCGAAGCAATGAGACAGGCAGAGTGTTGGAATATCGTGTTTAGTTCTTCAGCAACGGTTTATGGAGATCCCGTATCTTTGCCCATTCGCGAAGACTTTCCGGTTTCTGCAACGAATCCTTACGGTAGGACAAAATTAATTCTCGAGCAGGTGCTAGGGGATCTTCATCGAAGTGAAGAGCGATGGAACGTCGTGCTACTTCGTTATTTCAATCCCGTTGGAGCTCACGCGAGTGGAAAGATTGGAGAGGATCCCAATGGAATTCCCAATAACCTTATGCCTTTTATTGCTCAAGTAGCAGTCGGGCGTCTTAGTGAGCTAAGTATCTTTGGAGATGACTATGATACTCCGGATGGAACAGGTGTTCGTGATTATATTCACGTCGTGGATCTTGCAAAAGGTCATGTGAAAGCACTAGACGCTTTGCAAACGTTGAAAGGTGTTCATGTTTATAACCTCGGAACCGGTACGGGCTACAGTGTTCTTGAGATGGTTGAAGCTTTTTCTAAAGCCTGTGGAGATCCCATTCCTTACAAAATTGCTCCACGTCGACCAGGAGATATTGCTGCCTGTTACGCAGATCCGACTAAGGCTACCCGTGAGCTAGGTTGGAAGGCCTGTCTCGGGATCGAAGATATGTGTGCGGATACCTGGCGCTGGCAGTCCCGGAATCCAAACGGTCTTTAATTTACTTAGGGGGCGATGGTTATCGTTTGAGCTCCCTTAAGTTCGGGGTAATTTGAAAGGATCATCGCGATCTTGTAGCTGCCGGGTGAGCATTTTTCTTTCAGGAGATTGAGAGAGAGAGCTTGAGTGAACTGAACCATCTCTCCTCCGTTAAGGAAGCTCATGCCCGTTTCTTGAACAAACTTTTTATCAGCAGACCATAAATAGATCAGGTCATCATTTAAGGTGACCAGAGCCAGGTCATACCGCTGAGCGTCAGGGAATGAGAGGGTGTAGTTGCGGTCACTCTTGTTTCGAATAACAAATTTGGCAACGATCTCTCCTTCTTCCGAAGAAAGACTGATGCGTGGAGGATCAACGGTCAGAGATGCATCAAAGTCTTTGATATTCACTTCGTTGGCGCGTTGGACTCGTTCAGGATCACCTGCAAAAATGTTGTAACGCTTTCCAGGAGGATTTCGGAATTTGTCAGGAACTACTTTCCGAGAAGGGGCTATGTCGACCGACCATACAGAGGCCTGAAGCAAAACACTTCCCAAAAGAAAATATATTAAACTGCGCATGGATCGTAAGACTATCGCTCTTACTTGATGATTCAAAGGAATTTCCTTTATTTTGGAAAGCGCGCAGGCATCCTCACAAGCTGTGGGTTTCATAACGAATACGGCAAAGTTTGGGTTTCTTGTATTATGCTTTCTCTCAATGATGGCTGGCAGCTCTCGGCCTGAATTGACCTATCGTATTCACGTTGAGGCGGGACGTGAGGCAAGAGAGGATGAAACAGTTGCTGTTGGATTAACAAATCCAGATGAGATTATTCGGATTCGAAGGCTTCCTGTTTTAACCGAGCGTTATATTACAAGGATCATGACTCTTGCTCAAGGAGCGGTTCTTTTTGAATTCAATCAAACAGGGAAGCATGCTCTTGAAGTTGCGACTAGCACCGAGATTGGGAAGACTCTGGTGGTGCTTCTCAATGGGAGGCTTATCTATGCGGCTGAAATTGATATGCCATTACGGTCTGGAAGAATCTTGATTCCGGGCGAAATTGCCCCCGAAGAGGTTCAATATATTCAGAAATATATCGAGAAACGTCAGAAGTTGTAATTTTTCAAACAACGTCTAATCCTCTTTTGACTTTAGGGGGTATTCAACCAAACTAGAATGATTAGCTATGAATGAAACATTGGTTCAAGAAGCATTAGTTAGTACACAATGGGTAGCCGAGCGATTAGGAGACTCTGATATTCGAATCATAGAAAGTAATGAGGATGTTTTACTCTATGATACCGGCCACTTACCAAATGCTGTACATATCGATTGGCGAGCAGATCTCCAGGATGATCCGATTCGTGATTATATTAGTCCAAAAGCATTTGCAGAACTTTGCGGGAAAAATGGCATAGGGAAAGATACGCTCTGCGTTTTCTATGGGGATAAATCAAATTGGTGGGCGGCTTACGCATTATGGGCCTTTCAGCTATTTGGTCATACGAACGTGAAGCTGATGAATGGTGGGCGAGAAAAATGGATAGCAGAGGGCCGAGAGTTGACTCGAGAACGTCCGGAGATTACTCCGACCAGTTACCCAATTCCGGAAAAACGATTGGATGACGAGGTTCGCGCGTTTTATCAGGATACTCTGGAACATAGTCAGGGAAGTAAGCCACTAATCGATGTCCGATCTCCGGGTGAGTTTAAAGGAGAAGTTACCCACATGCCTGAATACCCTCAAGAAGGGGTGTTACGGGGAGGCCATGTGCCTGGAGCTAAGAGTGTTCCCTGGAAAACTGCGGTAAATGATGATGGAACTTTTAAGTCGATTGACGAACTACGGGATATCTATGAAGGTCAATGCGGTTTGCAGAAAACGGATGATGTAATCGTGTATTGCCGTATTGGTGAGCGTTCTAGCCATACTTGGTTTGTTTTGAAATACCTGCTCGGATATGAAAATGTTCGTAATTATGACGGTTCTTGGACGGAATGGGGCAACATGGTGCGTTCTCCTATCGAAAAAGGAGAGTAGTATTTTATTCATTGTAAGATGTCCTACCCTTCTAAATTACAGGGGATTATAGATCTCTTCGAATCTTTGCCTGACTCAGGCAAGCGAGAAAATCTCATTGCATTTAGTGATGGAGCCCGTCGTTGGGAACCCCAAGAAGGAGAGTTGTTTGATCTCGAAGATGTCCGTAAGGATGAGGAGTGCACAGACACAGTCGGTGTTTTCCTGAAAGTGGATGAATTAGGTGCTTGTTACTTCAAGATTACCCTCGGACCACAAGTGCAAACGCTAACCAAGGCAATGACGACGGTCCTTTGTAAAGGGCTTGAGGGCGTGCCACCGCAGGAGATTCTTGATTTGCCGAGTGATTTTGTTCCCAAAATTGTGGGTGCCGAACTGGTTCGCCAGCGGAGCCAGACTACCTATTACATTCTGACTCGGATGAAAAGTTCAGTGAAAGTTTTCCTGAATCGGCAACGAGCTCGCCAAGTTGAGCAATAAGTATAAATATAGCTAATACTTCGAGGATTGAATCCATTCTAGAGATTCTAACTGTGAATTGGGTTTGATTATTTTTTTGCGTCCGGA
This sequence comes from Verrucomicrobiota bacterium, assembly GCA_039027395.1. Taxonomy (GTDB): domain Bacteria; phylum Verrucomicrobiota; class Verrucomicrobiia; order Methylacidiphilales; family JBCBYL01; genus JBCCKK01. The sequence continues at coordinate 4,220 of JBCCKK010000143.1, forward strand.
ATTTTCTCATTTATACTCTAAGCGATGAGTCATCTGGAAATAAAGAATTTAACGGCATCTATAGAGGGAAATCAGATTCTAAATGGCTTGAATCTCACGCTTCCTAAAGGAGAAGTACACGCCATTATGGGCCCTAATGGTTCAGGGAAAAGCACCTTAGCTAAAGTAATCTCAGGACATCCGGACTATGAAGTCGCTGAGGGCGAAGTATTACTAGATGGAGAGAACATCCTAGAGATGGAACCCGATGAGCGGGCCCGCGCTGGGGTTTTTCTCGCATTCCAATATCCTAGCGAGATCCAAGGAGTATCCATCGCTAACTTTTTACGGGCGGCTTTACAGGCACGACTACCGGAAGGCGAAGAATTGGATGCCATTGAATATTACGAAATGCTCTACAAGCACATGGATGCTCTCGAGATCGATAGGAAATTTACTGCCAGGTCTGTTAATGATGGATTTTCTGGCGGAGAAAAGAAACGCAACGAAATCCTACAAATGTCGATGCTCAAGCCAAATTATGCTATATTAGATGAAACAGATAGTGGACTTGATATTGATGCGCTGCGTATTGTTTCAGAAGGTGTAAACGCGCAGCGGGGTGAAAATTTAGGAGTTTTGGTAATTACTCACTACCAAAGACTTCTTGATTATATCGAACCTGATGTTGTTCACGTTCTATACCAAGGAAAAATCATTAAAACCGGCGATAAAAATCTAGCCTTAGAGTTAGAAGAGAAAGGGTATGATTGGTTGATTAAAGAAGCTGAGGAAACTTTGGTTTCTGCTTAGTCAAGCGAAGGGAAGTTATGGATGTTGCAGAAAAGCCAGATATAGATATCGATCGCGATCACGGGAATTTTTCATATCCCGAACAATATGATTATGACGCAGGCACCGGCCTGAGTGAGGATACAATTAATTATATTTGCGACGTTAAACAAGATCCTGATTGGGTTCGCGAATTTCGCCTTAAGGCCTATCAAACGTTTCTGAAAAAACCAAATCCTACTCATTGGGCAAGCGAAGATTTGGAGAGCATCGATTACGATAAAATTCGATATTATTTATCGAAAGGGCAGCGTCCGAGCAGAAGTTGGGAAGAAGTTCCCGACGATGTCAAAGAGACGTTCGAACGTCTTGGAATTCCTGAAAAAGAACGAAAGTTCTTGGCTGGAGTTGAGGCCCAGTTCGATAGCGAAGCGGCCTACTCAAATGTAAAGGACGCGTTAGCTGATGATGGAGTGATCTTCGTTGGGAGTGCTGAAGGTTTAAAAGAGCATCCTGAAATTTTCAAACGATGGTTTGGAAAGGTTATCCCGACTTCTGACAACAAGTTTTCAGCACTTAACAGTGCCGTTTTTAGTGGAGGAAGCTTTATTTACGTTCCTCCGGGGGTAAAGGTGAAGCATCCTTTGCAAGCATACTTCCGGATTAATGCTGAAAATTTTGGTCAGTTTGAACGAACTTTGATTATCGCAGATGAAGGATCGGAAGTTATGTACATGGAAGGTTGTACAGCTCCCAAATTTGAAACCTCCACATTACACAGTGCGGTTGTGGAGCTCGTTGCGCTGAAAGGAGCGAAGATCCAATATATTACGGTTCAGAATTGGAGTGCTAATGTCTTCAATCTTGTTACCAAACGTGCGATTGCGCATGAGGAGGCCGAGGTAAAGTGGATTGATTGTAATATCGGATCGAGGCTTACTATGAAGTATCCCGGTGTTATCTTGAAAGGGCGTAAGGCGCGGGGCGAAGTAATCAGCATTGCCTTAGCGAGTGATGGCCAGCACCAGGATACTGGAGCTAAGATGATCCATGCGGCAGATGAGACTTCAAGTAACGTTGTCTCTAAAAGTATTAGTGTGGGAAATGGTCGGTCATCGTATCGGGGGTTAGTTCATATTCCGAGTCACCTCAAAGGATGTAAGAACAATACCGAATGCGATGCATTATTAATTAATACAGATTCAAGAACAGATACTTATCCTGCGATAACCGTTCGAGGTGAGGATAATTATGTTCAACATGAAGCAAGTGTTAGTAAGGTAAGTGCCGAGCAAATCTTCTACATGCAGCAAAGAGGTTTAAGTGAAGAGCAGGCAATGAGTTTAAGTGTGAACGGGTTTATTAATGATTTAGTGAATCAGTTTCCTATGGAATATAGTGTTGAGCTTAAGCGATTAATCGATCTTGAAATGGAGGGATCGGTAGGTTAACACCTTTTACCAAGCTTTCTAATAATACGAAAAAGGAGAATAAATTATGGCTGATCTAGAAAATCGTTATACGGAAAATACAACGGGAGCATTCTACGTCGATAATCAGTGCATCGATTGCGATCTTTGTCGGGAAACAGCTCCTGCAAATTTTACCCGTGAGGATGACGGGGGATATTCTTTTGTTTACAAACAGCCGGAAAGTGATGACGAGCGCACCTTGTGTCAGGAGGCGATGGAAGGATGTCCGGTAGAAGCAATAGGCGATGATGCAACTTCATCTTGAAGAAAACAAACTAAGTGGTAACCGCGGATCTGTGAGTGCAACGACTTCTACTTTACTAAACTACCAAGTTCAAGACTCAGAGGCTCACTCCGAATTTCCGCAGTGGTGGAATGATGGAGCCGCAAAAGCTTGGGAGCTTTTTGAATCAATGCCGATGCCCTCGCGTAGGGATGAAGATTGGAGATTTGCTAGCATTCGTACGATGGATCTAGAGCCATACAGCGTCCCAGGCACCGACGAAGTCGTAGATAGTGACCTCCCAACCCCAGACTTAGAATTCGAAGGCCATGCTTGTTTTGTAAATGAACAAGAGGTTCGATTTGAGGCGCTTCCTCAATCCCTCACGGATCAAGGTGTTATTTGGACGACATTAGCAGACGCTGTTAAAAATCACCCAGAGCTAATTCAGAAGTATTTCATGCAGAATGAAGCTGAATTGGGGAGCCAAAAATTTGCCCATCTCCACCGAGCACTTGTGCGGAGCGGAACCGTTTTGTATGTGCCGAAAGGGGTTGAAATCGAAAAGCCCCTTTTAGTGGAATATTGGATTGATGGGGAAAATGTTTCCGTATTTCCTCACACCCTTATTATTGCTGAAGAAAATAGCTCAGTTACCTTGATGGATTTGTTTCGATCCAAAACAGAACTTCCGGCTTTTGCCTGTGCAGTCAGTGATTTGCACACCGGAAATGGAGCCAAAGTTTCATATCTATGCTCCCAACAATGGAGTGAGCAAACGCTTTCCATTCAATTAGGTGCGACCGAGACAGGGAAAGATGCGCATTCGAAAGCCTTCTATTTCAATACGGGAGGTAACTTTGCTCGCTTAGAGACCGTTGCTCGATGTTCTGGGCAAGGGGCTCGAAGTGAAGTTTTAGGACTTTCTTTAGTTCACGGGCGTCAGGAGTTTGATCAGAGAACACTTCAGCTTCACGATGTGCCAAACACTTGGAGTGACCTCTTGTTCAAAAATTCTTTAAATCATCGCGGAAAAAGCATTTTCTCAGGCTTGATTCGTGTCGCCCCGGGCGCAAAGCAAACCGATGCTTATCAAACGAATCGTAATCTTTTACTAGATTCAAATGCAGAAGCGGATTCGATGCCCGGATTGGAAATTTTTAACGATGATGTGAAGTGCAGCCATGGAGCTACAACGAGTCAGATTGACGAAGAACCCTTGTTTTACATGGCCGCCCGCGGAATTCCCGAATATGAGGCTAAGCATCTTATTGCGTTAGGTTTTTGTGAGGAGCTACTTGAACGTTTTGATCACAATGAATTCAACGAATTCCTCCGTGAACAAATCGAAGAAAAGTATGCTCGTTCGTCAAAGTTGATGTTAAGAGGTATCTCAAAAACCTCTCAAGAAGAAGATTACACGAACGTTCGCCAGCTACAAGGAACCGTCTAAGCAAATTATGACCATCTCCTCCCAACCCATGTTAAGTGGGGACTTGTCAATGGGAGAACTCTTGAGTCATTACCCAGGAGCACGTCGGGCATTGTTTCGAAACTTTCATATTGGGGGATGCTCCCAATGCGGTTTTCGTGACGAAGAAACGTTACTCGACGTTTGTTTGAGGAATGAACAACCGGATTTAGACCCGGTCTTTGCGGCGATTGAACAAGCACATGAAGAGGATGAAAGACTTCTCATAGAGCCATCTGTGATCGAACAATGGCTAAAAGACGGAAAGCCCTTTCGTTTGATTGACGTAAGATCGCGAGAAGAGCATGAGGCAGTTTCAATTAAAGGAAGTGAGCTTTTTACTCAGGAAATCTCTTCGGCTTTGATCAATGGAGAGAAATCGAATGACCCTATCGTTTTTTATGATCACCAAGGGCGATACGTTCTCGAGCCCGTGGCCAATAAAATAGGATGCGCTATCGAGA
>JBCCKK010000144.1:0-8611 GCA_039027395.1 Verrucomicrobiota bacterium
AGGTGATTTGATTGGGTTGGATTGCTCCCAGGAACCGCTCGATGAGAAGCAGGTGCAAGAGGTGGTGAGTGTTTTCGAAGTCACTCCTGAGGATCTGCAGATCTACGCGATGGATTTCGACGAGTATCTCTATTTCTACCCGTCTTTCTTCAAAGGATACTGTGGTTTTGAGAACGCAATTTGTCTTGAGCCGAGGGATGAGTGATGAAATCAGGTTGAGGCGCTCCCGTTTCAAAGTCCTGACTTCTTTGGCTCGTGCCTCACCGTCGAATTCAGTTTCTCTCAACCAAAGCGCCACAGGTTAGATGAAAGCAGGATGACCAAGCTGCGCTCCGTCATCCTGTAAATCGATTGCCTTCTCAATGCTGAATATGGCGAATGTTTCTCGAGGCTCGACGATCTTGAATCCTCTCTTCTCGTAGAATGATTTCAGGTGAGGGGTTTTTCTGAAGTCGCCCGCGCAGATGTTGCCGAAAAGTGTCAGTAAGCCGCGCCTTTCGGCGCTGGACTCAATCGCTTTCAGAAGGGTTGAAGCAATCCCCTGATTCTGGTGCTCAGGTTCGACTGAGAGATCTCCAAGGAGGAGGGTCTTTCTGACGGAATCGACAAATCCTCGGAAGTCGAAAACCCCGGGCAACGCCCACACAAACACTCCGTCTCTTAGGTCAGTTTCGATTGAGTGTCCTTGAATGGTGACCTCATCGGTCGATTTCGAGTTCATTGCATGAAGATAACTGCATGCCGACGGATATGCATCCAGCTTAAACGTTTTTCAGCAAAGTTGGGGAAGCTCTATCGAAAATCAAAATTGTGTTCAGACATCATCCCTAAGCACAGCTTAGGAGCAAAATTGGCTTGCTCTGAATGAGGTGAAAAGTCGAATCTACGGGCGATCTTGGTTTTCCTGATGAAGGGGTTTTCGATTGTCTTTCTGCTTCTAATTCTCTTTGCGGGAGGCTACTGGGGATATCTTCAGCATGAGAAAAAACAAACCAATGACAAATATGCTGCACTCGTTGCACCGCTGATCGCATATCGTGAAATCTACGAAGAGGGCAGAGATCGCGAAGCGAACGATGTCTTGCTGATGTCCGTTGCGATGCTTATCAGGGCGGAGGAAGAGGGTGCCGATTTGAAAGAGGTGTTCCGAATGGTGGAGTGGATCAATCAAACTCCTGTGAACTATTCTGATCTCCTCACCGAAGCGCTTCTCCGAAATCTGAAGATTGCTCGAGAGCTCGGCTTGGATTCAGCGGAGAACCTGACGCGTATGGAAGAGGGGAAAAGCCCGGTGGTGCAGCTGGGCCTTACGCAGGAGAGAAAGCGGAAGTGGATCAAATTGTGCCACGGTCACTTGCGCCGGACCTCGATAATCTACTCATCAATCTCGAATTGATGCCGATGACCTTGAATCGGGAGAAAAGCGACAAGGTCACCGCTCGGGTGAGATCTTTTGCGAAACGTTTTCATGGGGCAGGGGTGATGATGGCAGAGTCGTATGCGAAAGTGATGGAAGCTCCGCTCGCGGATTGAGTGCAAAGATGGTCGGATGAAAGATGCTGAACAACTGCTCTTGGAAGCTGAAGTATTTGTCGAACTTCACATGTATGAGGATGCTTGGAATCGGATCGAAGAAATCGCTCCGGAGGACAAAACAGAAGCATCCGTTCTCGTGCTTCGTTTGCGGATTTTGACCGCCCTCTCTCAATGGGATCTTGGCCATGAGATCGCTAGGCTTCTTCACCGATCTTTTGCCAAGGAGGATCCGTTGCGTGAATTCGTTGCCAGATTTTATCATGCGCGAGCAAGGTGCTGCGCTGAACTCAATTCCTATGAAGAAGCAAGAAAATGGATGCGATCTGCCAGTGAAGCTTGGAAGGATATCCGGTTGAAACTTGTGGATGATGAATCGCTCCAAGCGGCTCTCTGGAGTGAAGAATAGTCCGTTTTTTCACCTTTTATCCTTTCGAACGATCGGCCTCATCTATGCTGCTTATCTAACGATTCTGGAGGTAAGGCAAATAGCTCCTTTCTTGCTTTGCTTGAAAACCGAATCGATCTTCCTTCCCAGATAATGTGGGTTTAAACCCGGGCTGGATATGAGCAAGGTCACTGCAAATATTTCATCGAAGAATTGGTGGGATCACTTTCGAGAGAGTCTCAGTCCTCCATGGCTGTTGCTGAGCAGTAGTTTTGTGTCTTTCGCGACATTTTGGACATTCATTGAAGCCGGTGACTTTTCCCGGATTTCGACTCCGGAGCAAGTTCGCGCTGGTTGGTTTTACCTCTATCTCTTGTGTTTTTCTGTTTTCATCGGAGCGGCATTCAACTTCCTCAGATATTGGAACGATGTCTTGGTGACCTTTGATCATCTTCCGGATAAGGCGCGACGAATAGTCCGTAGACAGGGCAAAGGCTGGGAGTTTCATTTGGCCCAAATCCTCATCGTCGATTCTATCTCTCCTTTAGATAACCGCTTAAAGAGAGTCTTGAATGGAGAAGCATATATTCCTCTCAAAACCAGATGTTCCAATGACGATTATTTTGACTTGATGAAACTACGCTTGAGCAACACTCAGGCGATGATTCTCACCATAGAGCAGTGGGTCCAGAAATCATTTCCTCAGTGCTTTTCCGGGACATTGTCGGTGGGAGATCGCTGTAAGCGAATTGAGCAGTCTGTGTCTGAGTTTGAAGAGTTCTATCGATCTACTGTGGAAGATGAAGAAGAGTTAAAAAGTGTCGCCCCTCCCGATGGGTTTGAACGCGTGCACAAAATTCAGGAAGATTGGACCGAATGCGCACGGTTAGCTTTGCGAGAACTTTTAGAAGCTCTTCAAGTGATGCGTGATGCAGCCGTTGGGCCTGAAACTACAGAGAAAGCAAGTTTTACGGTTCATCTCTCTGCACCCAGCGGACTCAACGAATTTCAGGAGGAGTTGAAGAACTTACCAGATAGCGTGATTCTGAATGAATCGTAAGTTTTGTGGGACAGTTGCTTTAAAGTTCTGCCATTATTGCCGAGAAATCGCTGATTGGTCGTTTGACCATGATCATCGCATCCTAGTAGGGCTTTCTGGTCTCCATTTTTCGAGTGCTTTTCTTACCGTTCCTTTGTTAATGCGGTAAAGGTTAGCGAACTGCTTCAAATCACCTTCAAAATTGACATAATTGTGAACAATTTCTTTCTCTCGAATGACCTTGTGCTGCCATTCCTTGAGCGTGGCCTCGTTCAGCCACTTTTCGAAAACTTCTACAGAAAGGCGCTTCTTCTGACAAAATTCATCAAATAAAGCCGCTTCCAGGCAGTATTCGGAAATGAGTTGCAAACGCAGCTCAGAGTCATTCTTCGAGAAACTGCCCTCTGGCGCTAATTCACGAACGACCCGCTTGAACTGCATATATGGGAGACCGCGAAGGCGAGCGAATTGAGCCAAGTTGTATTTGCTCTTCAAAAACTCCTCTGCGTGTATAAAAAGCTGCGATTCTGAATAAGGTCTCCCCATATCTCCACAATAAGGTGATTCCGTTAAGAAAAGCCTAACAAATAATTATTCGGGCTGCAGTTTAGATTACCTCGATTCCTAACGCCTTGGCAGCTTCTCTCATTCCGGTGTCAAGAGTTGCCAAGGGGATCAGTTTTCTTCCGGCAAGTTCGAGATAGGAGGCATCGTATACGGATAGCTTCCTTGTGATCGCGATCGAAGATGTGATTCCGGTGACGTTCGCACTACATTCTGGATCATGCTGAATCGGAATCCGGTTAAACTCTTGCAGTCCTTTTCTCAAATCATCCTGCGAAATTCGCTCGCGCTTGAGGTAAGCCATACTGAGAACATTAGCGACTTCGTAACGCAGGAGCACCGGAGCCCATGCATTCTCACCGGCAATGATTCTCCGAAAGTATTCGTCCGCCTCCGCGCTGGATTCGTCTTCGAGCAGCCATGCCACCACGCAGGAAGCATCAACGACGAAACCGCTCACTTGCGACCTGCATTAATGAGATCGGAAATTCGAATTGGATCTTCTCCTGGTTGGTTTAGGGCTCGCGCCTTACGCGATTCGCTGATCTCATCAAAAAGTGAGCTGAGTTGTTCTTTGGAAGGTTTCGCAGTAGGCAAGATTCTTGCCACCGGCAGCTCATGCCTTGTGATTAATACCTCTTCGCCGCTCTCGACTCGTTTGAGCAGCTCACCAAACTTCATCTCAGCTTCCTGAGAAGAAATCATCCCGTCCATTTCAACCTCCTTGGATTAGACTATTTTGTATTCTAACATAACAATACTATTTGTGTCAATCGAGTCGATTCTTGAGAAAGTTTACTCGCGTTAACTCTTTCTTAACCCAAGTTTAGTATCCTTAAGGTTCGAAGTAGGGGGGAATCATGGGGGTGATATCGGAGCTATTGGCTCGCATATCGGAAATTACGGCGGAGAGAGAGTCGGAGGAGCGTTCACAGTCAATGCTTGGGAATGAGCCGCTTTCCGTCAACAAGCGTGTGAATTTGGAGGCTGAGAGAAAGCTGGCCGAGCAGGAAGCGGGGATTGACGGAGTTGCCGGTGGGAAAGCTTCGGAAGAAGAGGCACGCAAGCATACTCAGTTCGTTGCTGGAGCGGTGAATGTGAAGATGATCATGGAGCAGCACGATCATTTCGTAACGCATGGCATTAATAGCCTTGAGGAGTTGAACCGATTTGGCGCGATGCTCGAGGATGATCGCTATTGGGGTTTCTTGCAGGAGAATGACCGTGAGCGCGGTGCTGTTGCAGCTGCTCAGGCTGAGGCCTTAGCGGGAATGGAGCCCGAAGAGCAAGAGAGGTATTTTGAAAATAACCCGCGTGCGCGAAAGCTGGATGCGGAGTGGCGTTTGGCGATGGCGGAATACATGGAAGATCCAGAGAAGGCTAAGGAGAAATACGGAGAGGATTATTTCAGAGGCATCGACGATGTGATGGGCCCGAACTTCATGGAGGATCAGCGAAAGCTCCCGCCTGAGGAAAGGCATGAGATTTTTCAGGAGAGGGAAGATAAGGCGGAGCTAGATGCTGCGGAAGCCAACGCGAAGAACGATGAGGCTGTGGATCGCGGACGGTTTGAAAATGCCGAAGAAGATCGAGATTCCACAGTTATTGCCAAGCAGAACTCAGCACAAGAGCAACGGGGCGGTGCTGAAACCAGTGTCGCAAAAACCAATGATGTCGTGGAAGAGATTGATTGGGCTTCCATGGGCGTAACTCCAGAGCTTCAGCGGGAGGTCGCGCAGCAAAATATGAAACTGCAAGAAGACAACGCACAGCCAGGGGAACCGGTGAGAGAACCCAATGCCAACGTAGCCTCAGTTCAAGAGCCGTCGAAAGAGGCTGGTCGTGAGATGGGCTAGCGCTTCAATGCATCCGAAACGGATGTTGCCACAGATACAGGATTAATCGGGGCAGGGGGTTCTGCGGAGGAGACTTCTTTTTCCTCTGACTCTTCAGGCTTGGTTTTCCGTTCTGAGAAATCTTTTGGGTATTCGTTCATCTTAAATGCTTCCGGGATTTCAGCGCCTTCTTTGAAGTAGCGTTCAAACTTTGGGTGGTCTTCAAACGGCAATGCTCTTCCGGTTCTACTTTCCAATTGATCACTGATCGAATGAAGTAGAAAAAGGCTGACAGAATCAATGAAACGCTCCTCAACGTCAGGAACGCCGAATTTCTCAGCATACTCCGGAAGGGTTTTTGACATGAATACAGGCAGCATCGGTTTCTGATCAGGCCGCTCTTCATCCTTACCGCTTAGCAGATACTCTAGGCCCCGCGTCGTTTTTGTTACCAATTCGTTCACAACGTTAGGGATGAACTGTTCAGGGAGTTGACCGTAGACCTGGTAGATTGGCTCAATTTGGTTTTCCCATTTGTGGATGTGATCGGTTCTTTCCAACCCATCCACGACGGATTCCATCGCGGCGTTCATGATGTTCTGAAGGCTTAGATGATCACGAATGACCTCCGGGTTCTCCTTCCGATTCTCGAGTATCCATAGCATCGGGCGAATCTGTGGCTGAAGCTCAATATCCGGCCATTTCTCCGGCTCGTGAAGCTTTCCGTGATATCCCATTGCATCCACGTTGAAACTGTAGAGCTTCTCCAGAACTCGATTGAACAGCTCGGATTCGGCGTAATTCACCGTCACCATCTCTTCCTCCGCCGGCTTTGAAACCGTGATCACCTCATCTCCCATTCTGCCCTCCTCATTTCCTCGTGTTTGAATGGTCATAACCGCCACCAAAACCACGAGGCTTGCTCCAAATGGTAAACGAAACCTTAACAGATTTCGCCCCCAAATACAAGCAGAAAATTCGTCACAACTAATTGAGCATAAACGCTTTGTTAACCAATTCCGTGTATCCATGAAAGAGTTTGCTAGGAAAGTCTTTCATGGAGGTGAGATGGAATTCAGCGCGTATGACGGACATGGCCGTCGCAAATATTTGAATGCCGGTGAGAACGAGCGGTTTCTTAATGCTGTGCGGGCGATGCTTCCCGCTGACCAGGTTTTCTGCAGAACTCTTTATTACACCGGATGCCGGTTATCAGAGACGTTAAGCCTTGGCCCGGCCTCAATCGATCATGAAGCAAAAGTGATTGCGATCAGAACTCTCAAGAAGCGTGAAAAAGAGCAGATCCGCCGGATACCAGTGCCTGAAGAGCTACTCAGCAATTTTGAAGAGTTAAACTGCACCAGTGAAAAGTTCTGGGAATTTTCACTAACAACCGCATGGCGCATTGTCAAAACAGTGATGTTTCTGTCAGAAACTGAGGGCATTCACGCCTGCCCGAAAGGTCTCCGTCATGGTTTTGGAGTTCGCTGTGCATTGGCCGGAATCCCCATCACAACGATACAGGAGTGGATGGGTCATTCGAATGTCGAAACAACAGCGATTTACCTAAATGTTCGTGATGCAGAAGAAAGAGAATTGATGAGAAAAACCTGGGGAAATGTTCGCTGAACCCTTGTAATGTGGGGCTTGAGCGTTAGTATACCTGAAAGACTTTCCTAGCAAAGTCTTGCAACTTGGATTAATGCATGTTGTTTGAGCTATGACCATGAAGTTCTTAACTTGAACGCGGGTGTGAGGCAGGGTGCCCTTTACCTTGCGCCATCAAAGAGAAAAAAGCTCAATGAAACAGGATGCGCGATAAGTTTCACGGAAGCGGCTCTAAGCGAAAGAGAACCGCTTCGCGTCCGATTTTAGTGAACTTTTAGATTCACGAATCACCTTGTGTATTGAGTTTTACGCTGAGCTTCACCGATTAAACCAATGGTCTCACCCATCAATCGTGCGGTAGACGCGCGCACATCAGTATCATTTGATTCCAATAATTTTTGAAATTGGTTACAAAGAAATTCTTGGGATGCATCGCCTTCGCCACTTATGATAGAACTGAGCAATCCAATGAAAAGCTCCGTGTTCCGGTTGTTAGTAGCATGTCCCGGATTATGTCGCTTTATTTCATCGACAATCGTTTTCAAATTTTTTATTACCTTTCCATTTTTTCTGATCATCTCACCTCCATAATTATAGAGTATCCTAACAGGGTTAAAAAATGATTAAGCATGTAAACAGTATAAATTATGTCGAAAAAAGAAATTCTAATTCTTGGTGATCAAATCACAGATGTAGCATTCTCCGAAGAGGCCCGTCTTCCGATTGCTTATGCAAAAGAAAACCTCGCTCAGCCTCTTTCGGATGGTTTCACCGTAAGTGGAAGAGGGGGGGTATCTTATCTAGACTCAATTCTGAAGCTTCTGTTTTTGAGCCATTGGAGTCCGAGTAAAGACCGGGAACTATCTCACAAAAATATCAATTGGAATGATCTAGAATGCAAAGAATATAAGAACCGAGTAATTAGTCCCCATGCGAAAGCTGGGTCAATTGATTTTGCCGGAAGTATAAATCACTGGACAATAGGTGAAAGGCCGAAGTCTCTTACCAAAAAAGGAAGTGCAAACTCGGTTTTTCGAGCGATCGAACGCACTGGTAAACAAATTGAAGAAAAGAGAAAGATAGAAATTGAAGAAAATATACCTGAATCTTTTGACCCAAATTTAGTTCTCATATCTGATTACAATCGAAGAATTCGGAATTCAAAGGATTGGAGTAAACCTCGCGCGAAAGAACTCCTGACATCAGGAGCTGTAACAGAGAACGGAGAACTCTTTCCTAGGCGTATCATACTTCTCGGAAACAAACTCCCGGATTTTTGCAGAAAATCGTTCGGAACTGGCGATTCTAGGGAAATTATGTGGGATCTCCTCAGAAGGGCTGAGAAGTCACTCCAAAACACGGTCGTTGTTACCAGTTTGGACCGTCTAAGAAGGGAAGGCGCCAACATCTCCAAGCGGCAATCGTGGGATGATACGCTGCTCTCGTTCCAACAGGCTCTGCACGAGTTTCTTCCGTTGGCGAATCTCGCAAGGTTTGGCCATCTGGTTGTAAGGGCAGGATTGGTGGGAGCGTTTTATGTAAGACGAATCGATTCCGAAACAATCAGAACAAGATTCTTCTACGATCCCAATGCAGACCAAGTCGTCTTTAGGGACCGAGCTCTGCAGGGCACTTCGTTTGCAC
>JBCCKK010000145.1:0-8550 GCA_039027395.1 Verrucomicrobiota bacterium
CTTTAGTGCAAGCGATAAAGGTCTGGTTGTTAGTGGTAAAGTCAATCTGAATCAAGCATCCCCTGAAGTGGTCAAGTCGATTTTACTCGGTGCTTCAAAGGACATTATAAGCAATGCAGTAGTTTCTAACGTAGATGATTTAAGCAATGGAATTGGCAGCTGGCTTGCGGGGGATAAGGTTACCAGCCCATCTAGCATTGCATCTGAACTCGGGCCTGGTATTTCGCAATCGAATTTTGGATCGCAAGACGATGCCTTTATTAAAGTTAGGCGAGAAGCAGTGGCACGAGCCCTTGTCGGATCTCACCAGAATCGAACTTGGAATTTCTTGATCGATTTAATCGCCCAATCAGGACGAATTAATACTAGCGGTGCCAGTCCATCTTCGGAGGATTTTTTAGTCGAAGGAGAAAAACGGTTTTGGGTGTTTGTTGCGATTGATCGCCTGACAGGAAAAATAGTCCGGCAGCAAATTGAACCGGTAACTCAATAGACTATGAAACTTCTGGTTTATACTTTCTCGGTTCTTCTGTTTTTTTGTTTATTCGTAGCTCCCAGTTATTCCCAAGATGATACGATTCCGCCTCCGATAGCGCCGTTTCTCAACGAACCTAGCGATTATTCTCAGTGGAAGATCGAGGTCGAAACTCTCAAAAAATTTAAAAGTGATCAAGCGGCGCTAGAGTCTGGGAAGCAAGTAATAATGCGTCCTACTTTGCAGTTGACCGAAATTCGATCGTATAAATTCGATAACCTCAAACAGGATATTCTTATCTATGCGGATGGGAGCCGGCAGGAATATTGGCATACAGACGAGTTTACCTTGAGCCAACGGCCAAATCGGAAGATTTCCATTCATAAGAAACCTTCTGATGAATTACCTATCTACGGCAATTTAACTGTGAGCCCAGGCTATCCAGGATTCGATTGGCTAAAGTTGGGTTACTATCGAGGCGTAGAGACTCTAGATGATGTAACTTGCTACTACTTTCGATTAGAGGTCAACGAGAGTGTGGAGTCAGCCGAGACTCAGACAACCACGTTGTCCATTGCAGAAGCGTGGGTTGATACTCAAACTCGTAGGCCGGTCGCCTATCAGGCAAACAATATACGATATCGTTATTATTTTACTCCCGGATCCAAGAGGCATCCAGTCATGCCAAAATCCTTTGCGGATGCTTTTAAACGATTTCAATTAGCAAAAAAACGTTCAGCAGCTCTTCTGCAAAGAAATCGCCTTCCTTGAACGTGGACCTTTTATGGCTCAAGAGTATTCGTTATAAACGTAAAGGCTATCAGAAGTTAGTATGGCAAGTTTCAAGCCATATTCTTGTGGCATTCGGCTCAACGAAGAAAAATAGCCTTACGAGTTTTTGACTGGTCAGCCAACGGTTTTTCATCACAATTCTCCGCTGCAAAGCTATGGAAGCAATTTACGAAAAATTACTTTGGTTGTCACATGAGTTGGGAAAAGAGGAGCGAGGGCTTGCAATTTTAGGTGAGGGAAATACTTCGGTTCAGCTGGATGCGGAAACATTTGCAGTAAAAGCAAGCGGTTGCACCCTTGCTACTCTAAGTAAAGACACAATTGCCGTTTGTGAATTCGAGAGCTTACTTGATCTGCTTGATAACGAAGATATGAGTGATCATGACGTCGATCAAGCACTCATGGATGCGAGAATTGACTCGTCTATGAAGAAGCCTTCGGTGGAAGCAATGTTTCATGCTTCACTTCTAAGTCTTCCGGAAATTAGCTTTGTAGGTCACACGCACCCGATCACGGTTAATCAACTGCTTTGCGGAGGTTGGGCTCAGTCGTTCGCAGATCAGCGCCTCTTTCCTGATCAGATTGTATGTTGTGGTGATCGGTCACTCGTAATTCCTTATACCGATCCAGGTTTCGTTTTGGCGAAAGAAGTCCATGTCCGCGTTCGAGCTTTCATCGACGAGTTTGGCCAACCGCCGGTGACCATAGTTATCGAAAACCATGGGCTTATCGCTTTGGGGAAAACGGAAAAACAAGTTTTATCGGCGACATTAATGGCAGAAAAATCTGCGAAGATTTTTACGGGAGCCTTGCAATGTGGCAAGAAAGGTCCCGTGTTTTTAAGCAGAGAACAAGTACAAAGAATTGCGGGCCGTCCTGACGAGCATTATCGTCAAAAAATGCTTAGCTGAATCTCTGTTTAGACGTGTGCGTTATTGTCAATAACCGGTCTCTTTAACCTGCTTTCCCATCCGGGATTTGGTTCAGGAATTTTTGCTTCCACCTCTTGTTGCCAACTCTGGAGCTTTTTAAAAAGTCGACTACAAAGCTCTGGATGATCTTTGGCTATATTGGCAGCTTCGCTGACGTCATCTTCAAGATTGTAGAGTTCGAGCTCTTCGTTTTCGAAGTGTTGAATCAACTTCCATGGTCCTTCCAATATAATGGCGGACGGGGAATCTCCTTGATTGCCATAATGTGGAAAGTGCCAAAATAAGGAGCGTGATTTTATCGGAGCCTCTGCTTTCATCGCAGACATCATACTTTCACCATCACAGTGTTGTTCAGGCTTGAGAGGAAGGCCTGCAGCTTCTAGGAAGGTAGGATAAAAATCTGTGCTAGTAACGTTATCATTGCACTGAGATCCAGCTGGGATCATTCCCGGCCAATGGGCGATTTGGCAAACACGGATACCGCCTTCATAGGCCCATCCTTTTCCTTCATTCATCGGAAGGTTACAAGTGGGAGCTCCTTCCGCGGTAGATAAACCTCCGTTGTCTGATGTGAACATAATCAGAGTGTTTTCGAGAATATTTTGTTCCTCCAGCTTCTCTATGAGACGGCCAATATTTTGGTCTAAGTTCTCGATCATTGCGGCGTAATGAGGATCTGACTGAAACATTCGGCGGGTCAGCTTTTTATCAGACTTGTGGATACACGGAAAATATTCGCCCTCCAACATGGGATCGATCTGATCGAGTTTTAGCCGTTTTGCTTTTTCTTTATATTTTTCAATCAGGTTTGCCGGAGCATCGATCGGTGTATGAACCGCGTAGTGCCAGAAGTTGAGAAAGAAAGGATCTTCTGAACGCTTGTCAATTAGGTCGATTGCGCGATTGGTCAGATAGTCAGTCAAATAAGTGCCTTCCTCTTGATTTTCAAGATTAGGGAGATGCCAAGGCGAGAAAAAACCCTTACTTGGGCAGCCGACATGAGAGCCACCAATATTGATGTCGAAACCGTGTTTTTCGGGATAGAATGCTTCATCACCTAGATGCCATTTGCCGAGGTGCCATGTTTGATAGCCAGCTTCTTTGAGTTCTTTGGCCAGTGATTTTTGCTCTAACGGGAGATAATGAAGATAAGGCACTGAAGCGAGCTTTCCTTCGTCTTTTCCTCCAATGAAATGGGTAACCCCGACACGGGCTGGATACTGACCGCTGAGAATGGATGCCCGAGTTGGAGAGCAGACGGGGCACGCAGCATAAGCATTATTAAATGTCATCCCTTGTCGTGCCAGCCGATCGAGATTAGGTGTCTCATAAAAGGAGGATCCGAAGCAACCGAGATCTCGGCAGCCGAGGTCATCGATCAGGAGCATTATAATATTGGGGCGTTGAGTCTGAGGCATAGCAACTTCTGAAAGATCGATGGAAAGCGATGGATCTTTGAAAGTCAATGATGGATCGTTCGAATCTATGTAACGTGTTCAAATGTCATGGCGATAAAAGGAAGGTGATGTTCCGGAAATTCGTTTAAAGCACCTTGAGAAATTAAACGGATCGGCAAAATTTAGATGATCACTGATCTCTTGAACCGTTAGCGAGCTTTCTCTTAGCAATCGCTTGGATTCTTGGATCTTAAGGTTTAAGAGGTATTGGTAGGGGGTTAGGTCCGTATGGGCCTTGAATAACTTGCACAAATGCGCTTGTGAAACTTTACAGCCTACGGCGGCCTCACCTATAGAATGCAGCTTTATGAAGTGTTGATCTAAGTAAGAACGACAGCGTTGAAACGTTCTGAACTGCAGAGTTCGGGCCGATCTGCCAAGTGCGATCCTTTCCTCCTTAAGAATAAAAATTAACAGTTCAAGGGCACAACAGCAAGATTCGTGCGCATAAGATCCGCGTTGTTTGGCTAACTGATGAATCGAAAGGAATGCCTGGTAAACACGTTCGTGGTTTTTGACGCCAATTACTACACTGTTTGCTGAGAACAGGTGGTGAACTTGGTCGATAATTTCTTTGCCGCTGAACCCTACAATGAAGAGTCTGAGGGGAGCGTTGCCGTTGGATGAAATTGTGATAGGAAAGTCTTTTTGTCTTATGAAAACTGAATTTGTCGCCAAGGAGAATTGCTTCTTAGGCGTTTCGAACCTACCTCTACCGGAAAGCACAAGCGCTATCGTTGTATCTGCTGTTGATGGTATAGTCTGTTGATAATACGGACCTCGTGAATCGAATCCAATCCGGTTGACGTAGATGTCTCGCTGCCAAGGAACGGGCCCGAAAAATTCAGTGTCAAGTCGATTTCGGTTAGGTGATTTTTTCATATCTCAGGATTTCTAAAACTAATAAAATTGCAAAAAATTGACAGGCTAAAGAAAAGACGAGCTATGGCCTAAGTGAGTAGATTTCTATACACTGAATCAATGAAAGTTATCATGTTGATGTTCGATTCTTTAAATCGTCACATGCTTCCTTCTTATGGGTGTGATTGGACACATGCTCCCAATTTTAAGAGGCTTGCAGAGAGGTCCGTTCAGTTCAATAAGTCCTATGTATGTTCGATGCCCTGTATGCCAGCTCGACGAGATTTTCAAACAGGTCGCCCTCACTTCCTTCATCATAGTTGGGGCCCTCTAGAACCTTATGATGATTCATTTGTTGAGATGCTCGCAAAAGAGGGAGTTTCATCTCATTTGATTACCGACCACTATCACTACTGGGAAGACGGTGGATCAACTTATCACAATCGCTATTCGACGTATCAGTTTATTCGTGGTCAAGAAGGCGATCTTTGGAAGGGGCAAGTGACAGATCCTGATGTGCCCGAAAATATAAACAAAAAAGGCAGGCGACAGGATTGGGTTAATCGAAAGTTTATTAATGACGAGGAGGATTTTCCTCAGCGACAAACGCTCGCATGTGCTAAGGACTTTATCGATCGGAACCATCAAGAGGATCAGTGGTTTCTACAGATCGAAACCTTTGATCCTCACGAGCCGTTTTTCAGTCACGAAAAGTATAAGAAACACTACCCTCATGACTATGAAGGGCCATTGTTTGATTGGCCTGGATATCAACCTGTTGAAGAGACCGATGAGCAGATTGAGCACCTGCGTATGGAGTACGCCTCTTTGTTGAGTATGTGTGATGCAACTCTCGGAGAGGTTTTGGATCAGATGGACCAGTATTCGATGTGGGATGATACGATGTTGATTATTTGGACGGACCATGGCTTCTTGCTCGGCGAGCACAATTGTTTGGCTAAGAACTGGACACCTTTGTTTGAAGAAATATCTCATACTCCATTCTTCATTTGGGACCCAAGAAGTGGGAACCAAGGAGAAGTGCGCGAAGCTCTTGTGCAGCCTGCAATTGATCTTGCGCCAACGATCCTAGATTTCTTTGGGCAGGATCCCACATCCGATATGTTGGGTAAAAATCTTAAGGGAGTAATCGAACGAGATGAGAAAGTGCGAGACGCGGCGATTTTTGGTTATCATAGTCATCGGGTTAACGTTACCGACGGGAGATATGTCTATTATCGAGAACAGAGTGCAGGCAGTCATCCTGTTTATAATTACTCCATGATGCCTAATATGATGAGAGGTTTTGTCTGTCTTGATCAACTGAAAGGTATTGAAATGCATCCTCCGCTTTCTTTTACAAAAGGATGTCCGATTCCTCGCTATCTTTCACGCGTGATTTCAGCGGAATCAAATACAACTCCATTTAGAGAGACATTGCTCTTTGATCTAGATCAGGATGCTCAACAGCAATCACCATTAAAGGACTTACAGATTGAAGAAAAAATGATTGATCATATGTTTCAGTTAATGCGTGAATGTGATGCTCCGAAGGAAGAGTTTCGCAGAATGGGATTAGTCTGTGAAAAATAAAAAGCCGCACATCATTTACATTCTGTCCGATGAACATCGATCTCAGGCGATGGGTCATATGGGGGATCCAAACGTGAAAACACCAGCGATGGATCAAATGGCTCGGGAAGGCCTTAGCTTCGAGAGGGCTTGCTCGAATTGTCCGATTTGTACGCCGGCAAGAGGGACGATCTTCTCCGGAAGGCACGCGCATGCCGGTCCTGTATCTGGTTTCTTTGACGTCTATAAAGCCTCAGCCCCCAGTACCGCGACCATTCTCAGGGAGGCTGGATATCACACTGCTTACTTTGGTAAATGGCACTGCGGTATCGTTCGCAATCAAAATCCACCAGGCGTGCTAGAAGATCCAGCGAAATGGAAGCCTGGGGCCTATGGCTCTCAGCGTACACCTGAGCGGCATCGTGCAGGATTCCAAGACTGGAGAGCTTTTGAAAATATGAATCAACACTTTCGGAGTTTTTATTATAAGGACCGCGAAATTGAACCTCGTCGAATCGATGGCTATGAGACAGATGGCTTAACGGATATGGTGATTCAATACCTAGCCGAATATGATCGTGAAGAGCCCTTATTTCTCGTATTAAGTGTTACGCCTCCCCATTTTCCGATGGAGCTTCCGGATGAATGGGATCGTTTTGATCGAAGTGCTCTTAAAGTTCGTCCTAATTTTGTAGAGAACGATCAATTTCGAGATGATCTAGCGCGGTACTATGGGATGATTGAGAATCTGGACTGGAACCTAGGTCGCCTACAAGATGCGATCAAGCAATCTCAAACATTTTCAAAGAATACAATGAGCGTCTATTTCTCCGATCATGGAGACTATATGGGATCTCATGGGGTATCTCGTGGGAAAGTCCATATACATGAAGAGTCGACGAGAATACCCGCAATTTTTCATTGGCCTGAGCGTATTCCGCCTCAAGGAAAAAATAGGGGGTTATTCAGCCTTGTTGACATGATGGCAACGACGCTTGGTTTAGCAGGCGTAGCTATTCCCGTTCATAATCAAGGGACAGATTTTTCACCTTTGATTCGTGGAGAAGCGTTTGATGGTCCTGAGGATATCTTAGTAGAAATGACGAATAATCCTCGCTGGAAGATGAGTAAGTTGGACTGGCGCGGAGTTATCAATGAGCGGTGGAAATATGCATTCTACGAGACGGGACAGGAGTTGCTGTTTGATATAGAGACAGATCCGTTTGAGCAGAAAAACTTGGCTCAGGAAAATCTAGAGATGCGAGATGAGATGAGGACACGGTTACTCGAGTTGTTAGAAGAAACGCGTGATCCTTATTTTAATGTCCTAATTCACCACGGTGTTCCCCAAGATGAGCCTGATATAGATGTTTCCAGTGATCCAGAGCTCTACTTTCCATTCTCGGGTTGTGTTCAAGTGCCTTCGCAGGAAGATTTAGATAAGAGCTCAACGTAAAAAAATTTCAATTACCGGGACCTCAACGGGAGGGTGATGCGTAGGAACATTAAAGGTGATCATATCTTCGCCAATGACAGGAGTCATATAATCGTGTTCTCCTACATCATTTGTGTCACAAAATTTGACTTCGCTTGCATCGTTCAATAGCTGAGCATACGCAATCTTTCCTTTTAGGCCAGAGACGTGTAGATGTGCAAAAGGCCAGTTAAATATATGAAGATACAGGCGATTGGTTTTCGGGTTGTAAGTATATCTACAGTCTTGTGGTGTTGGAAATGACTTGGGGGCAGCACTGCAGCCATAAATTGAACGGCTGTGATATCTCATCCATTTGCCGATTTCTTGGAGCCGAGTCTGGGCTCGGTGGTCTAGTTCCCCTCGTCCTGTAGGTCCTACATTTAGTAAGAGATTGCCATTCTTACTAACGCCGTCGATAAGCATCCAAAGTAACTGGCGGTTACTTTTCCAAGTCTGCTCATCTCTATGATAACCCCAGGATCCTGAGAAGGTCTGGCATCCTTCCCAAACCGCAGTTTGCCCCGTTTCATCTATCATCGTGGTTATGGGTTGATATTGCTCAGGCGTTAAAAAGTTCCCCGATCCGGGAAGGTCTAATCGATTTGTGACCATAATGTCGGGGGCTAGATTTCGAATTAGATCTAGCAAATCCTCAGACTCCCAATCGTTTTTTCCTTTCCCTTTTTCTCCTGGATAAGAAAAGTCAAACCACAAGATGTCAATCTTACCAAAGTTGGTGAGAAGTTCTTGAACTTGAGTCCGCATGTAGGCGGCGTAATTTTTCATGTTCCGCCCTTCATTGTGTTCTGAGACCTCTTTGGACGTCATTTTCTCCGAATTTGGATAATGGATATCCGTCGTAAAATCTGGATGATGCCAGGTGGCGATCTCGCGGGGGGAGTGGCGGTCGGGGTCGAACTTGGCGTCCATCGCCTCGGAGGAGAGGTAGGTGATGTGGCCGAGCATGCGGGCGATGGCGAGCCC
>JBCCKK010000146.1:0-8543 GCA_039027395.1 Verrucomicrobiota bacterium
AAAATCTAAAATTTCATCAAGACCAGGACCATTTAATGGGTCTTGAGCTATTTCTTTAGCATAATCAGATAGATCTTGATCATTTATAACTCCTAAAGCCCTAGCGATTATCAAGTTTTGATCCGTGTAAATATGATAAAGAATTGGCATCAAAGCCCCCTTTCCTTACTGAGGTTAGATACTATTTGGCTCTCAAATAAGCACAAAATTTGACCTAGTAAAAAAGAAAGCACATCAACAGACTCGCCGTGTTCGAATTACTTCCCGATACCACTTAGCACTGAGCTTGGGAGTCCTTTCTAACGTCTTGAAATTTACGTAAGTAATTCCAAACCGCCGAGAAAGTCCGTGAGCCCATTCAAAGTTATCCAGAAGGCTCCAAACGAAATACCCCTTAAGCGGCCACCCCTCCTCAACTGCACGTGCTGCACTCAAAAAATGTTGCCTAAGATACATCAATCGATCGGTATCCAAGACCTCCCCATTTCGATCCAAGTGATCATCTGCCGCACATCCATTCTCAGTGATATAGAAAGCATCCACATCCCAAAGCTCCTTAACAAATCTTGGAGCCCAGTACGTCAGTTGGGGGCCGAGGCGTAACCACCACATCACCATATTGGGGTGACTTTTAGAGTAAGGAATGGATTCGTACCCACATTCGTTATCAGCAGCTCGTGTTAACTTGGGGCTATACATATTAGATCCAAGAAAATCGAGAGGCTCACTAATCGTCGACATCTCGGCCTCCGAAAACTCAGGAATGTCTTCACCGAGATCTTCTAGATACTGGTCGAGGTACCTCCCTTCCATAATCGCTGTAAGATAGTGCGCGTTACTTTCTCGAAAGGCCTTACGTGCCGCTAAAATATCGTCTTCTTTCTCGATGACGGGAACATGGATTTCTGGATTTTCAGCAATACCAATCTTAATGGGTTGCTTTGCACAAGCTCTCAATGCCTGAACGGCTTTACCATGCGCCAACAGCGCATAATGCCTCGCTTGGCAGAGTTCTTTCTTGCTCACTTGCAAACCCGGGGCAAAGGCATCGAATTCGTCCCCCATCGAATATCCTTTATCAATAAAACATGAGAATTCATTGATGGTGAAAAAGTTTTTAACGCGATCGGAAAACTTATCAGCCAAAATCCCCGCATATGCGGCGAAGTCATCGGTAATTTTAGGACTCAGCCATCCACCATACTCCGCCTGCAAGACTTGCGGTAAATCCCAGTGAAATAGAGTCATCCAAGGTTCAATATCCTTTTCCAGAAGGGCATCTATAAGTCGATCATAATAATCAACCCCTTCAGAATTGACCGTTCCCCGACCTTCAGGAAGGATTCGAGACCAAGAAACCGAGAAGCGGTAGGCCCCCAAACCAAGCCAGTCCATTAACTCAACGTCTTCTTGATATCGATGATACTGATCTGCACTTACGTCAGCATTGTCGTCATTGAGAACTCGACCCGGCTCGGCACAAAATGTGTCCCAAATCGAAAGACCACGCCCGCCTTTGCAAACAGCACCTTCCACCTGGTAGGATGCTGTTGCACAACCAAACAGAAAATCGTCAGGAAATGAAGCTTTCATGCCCCAATCCAAGAGATCTAAATGGTCACCTGCAATTCAGAAAAGCCTGAATCCGTTAAGTTTCAAGATTCGTTTAGTGTAAGTAATAACCGCTTCACCACTGAAGTGCCGCAATTCGTCTTGCAACTTCTTCAACATTCTCTCGGCTATTGAATGCAGATATCCGGAAGTACCCTTCTCCGGCACTCCCAAATCCAGCCCCTGGAGTAACGACTACTTGAGATTCGTTCAAGAACTTATCAAAGGCTTGCCAGCTTCCTACTCCCTCTGGGCACTTCACCCAAATATAGGGTGCATGTTCGCCACCGAAAACAGTCAATCCACAATTCAAAACCGCTTTCCTTAAGATCGCAGCATTTCCCATGTAATGCTCAACCAGCTCTTGAATCTGAATCTTTCCTTGTTCTGAATAAAGTGCCTCGGCTCCGCGTTGAACAATGTAGCTAACACCATTGAACTTAGTGGAATGACGTCGTGACCACAAAGGATGGATCGGCTGCTCTTTTCCATCAGACGTTTTTCCTTTGAGCTCCCGCGGGATAACGGTAAACGCACAGCGGGTGCCCGTAAATCCACCATTTTTGGAGAAGCTACGAAACTCAATCGCACAACGTTTGGCACCTTCGATTTCGAAAATACTTCTGGGGAGCTCGTCATTCTGGATAAAAGCCTGATACGCGGCATCGTAGAGAATGATGGACTCGTTCTTGAGAGCATAGTCCACCCAAGCTTTCAGTTGATCACGGGTCGCAACGGTTCCTGTAGGATTATTTGGATAACAAAGATAAATAAGATCTACCTTCTCTTCGGGAATAGCCGGAACAAAGGCGTTCTCTTCGGTGCATGGCAAATAGAGCAGTCCCTCATAAGCACCCTGATCGTCTGCCTCACCCGTATGACCTGCCATCACATTGGTGTCGACATAAACCGGATAAACGGGATCCGTAATTGCAATCCGATTATCGCTTCCAAAAATGTCTAAGATGTTCCCAGAGTCACATTTTGAACCATCGGAAACAAAGATTTCGTCGGGATCAATCGTAACGCCAAAATTCTGATACTCATTTTCGGCAATCGCCTTTCTTAAAAAATCGTAGCCTTGCTCAGGACCATATCCACGAAACGTATCGCGATTTCCCATTTCATCTACAGCCGCGTGAATAGCTTCCTGAACTGCCTTAGGTAAAGGTTCCGTCACGTCACCAATACCACATTTAATCAAACGGCCTGCGGATTCAGGTTCATCCTCACAAAACTGGTTTACCCGGCGGGCAATTTCGGGAAAAAGGTACCCCGCCTTCAACTTAAGATAATGCTCATTAATTTGCGTCATATGCCTGAGGAAAGTATCGCGCAATGCGCCCGCGTCAAGAAACGTCGCCTTAGAGTAGAAACGGAGTTTCCTGTGTCTCTCTTGATTTAGATTTTTATCCTTCGTTGCTCATTTGTGACTTCGCCTTCGGGAGATCTTCCTGTATAAGCAGCCCTCGTTATGTCTATTCCCGCAGCAACCGATTCGTCAGGCAAAGATGTTATTACAGCTCGCCGCAAAGCCCTGCTTATCAATCTCGACCAAAGTCGCTATGGCACGTTTGCCGAAATTGGTGCGGGGCAGGAAGTGGTTCGATGGTTTTTTCAGTCAGGGGGAGCTGCAGGAACCATCGCAAAAAGCATATCTGCATATGACATGCAGGTGAGTGATGCAATCTACGGTCCTTGCAAACGCTACGTCTGCCGACACCGCTTGCAGGATATGCTGAACTACGAAATGAACCTGAATAAAGAACGGCTCTCCAGCACAAGAGGACACGATACCGCATTCTTTGCGTTTGCGGACACGGTAAAAGCAGCCGGATACCGCAGCTCTGCCGACTGCCACGGATGGATGGGCATCAAATTTCAATCCCACCCTAGAGATGACGAAAGCCAAATCATTATCCATGTCCGGATGCTAGACACCGATAATCAAGCTCAGCAAGAAGCACTCGGTATCGTCGGGGTAAATTTGATCTATGGAGCCTGCTTCTACTTTCACGACCCGGAAAAGCTGGTGGAATCCCTCTTAGACAATCTGTCCACCAATCGTCTGGAAATCGACATGATCGAGTTTTCTGGAATCGAGTTCCGCCACGTCGACAACCGCCTCATGAGCCTCAAGTTGGTCCAACTCGGGCTAAGCAACGCTGCGATGTTCGGACCCGACGGAGAAGTCATCCAACCTTCAGAAGCGTTGTATAAGAAAAATATTCTCGTTGAGCGCGGAAGTTTCCGTCCTGTATGTCACACCAATGTTGATATCATTGACGCCGCTAGGGAGAAATTTGCCAAGGAAGAAGGTGTTGATGAGAATGACATTTTTGTTCTGATGGAATTAACAATGAATAACTTGATGGCCACAGGAGAAATCGATTATCCCGATTTTCTTGCTCGTGCTGAATTA
Organism: Verrucomicrobiota bacterium; assembly: GCA_039027395.1. Classification (GTDB taxonomy): domain Bacteria; phylum Verrucomicrobiota; class Verrucomicrobiia; order Methylacidiphilales; family JBCBYL01; genus JBCCKK01. The sequence goes on from JBCCKK010000146.1 coordinate 4,034, forward strand.
CTTCAAGCGGCTGGCTACACCGTACTTATTTCAGACTACTTTGAGTACTATCGGCTCGCCGCTTATCTAGCACGGTACACGAAGAAGCAGATTGGCATCTCAATGGGAGCTATCTCTCTAGCTCAACTATTCGAAGAGAAATACTACCATAACCTGGAAGGCGGAATTCTTGAGTCCTTTGGGAGACTCTTCAAAAATGATCTCAAACTTTACATTTATCCTTACAAAAACCGTGACACAGGCGACCTTCTAACAACTGAAAAAATAAACGTTGCTGAGCATCTTAAGAAACTATACGGATATCTCATCGATACAGGAAACATTGAACAATTAGATAACTATCGTCCCGAGTGCCTAGAAATCTTCTCACGTGATATTCTGAAAAAGATAGCCGATAGCGATTCCTCTTGGGAGAAAATGGTAGATCCAAAAGTGGCCAAGATCATCAAGGACCGAGGTTACTTTGGATATGAAAAAGCCGTTGCAGCTTAAATCACTCACTTCTCCTAAAATTGCGACCTAAGGTATTTGGGATTATGTCTCGCTGTCGAGTATTCACCTACATCACACTACTTGTCTTACTTCAGCAACCCGCTTGTCCCGCCGTTGAAGAATTTCGGGCTGCCTGGGTTGCAACCGTCTGGAATATTGACTGGCCTTCAAAGCCTGCCCTGTCTACAGCTCGGCAACAACAGGAATTGCGAGCAATCTTCGATGAAGCAAAAGACATCGGACTGAATACAATCATCTTCCAGGTGCGACCAGCAGGCGATACGTTCTATAAATCTGCTTACGAACCTTGGTCTGGCTTCTTAACCGGAGCCATGGGGCGGGCTCCCAAACCTTTTTATGACCCTCTCGAATTTGCAATCAAAGAAGCTCACAAACGGGGACTTAAGCTTCATGCATGGATCAATCCTTTTCGGGCTAAAAGCGGAAGCTATTCATTTACATCGAATCATATCATCCGAAAACGGCCTGAGTGGGTAAAGCGGAGTGGAAAGAAACTGTGGATGGAACCCGGTATTCCAGAAGCTCGAACCTATGTTCTAAAAGTTACCAGAGACCTTGTTAAACGCTACGATATCGATGGAATTCATATCGATGATTATTTTTATCCCTACCCACCATCTAACTTAAAACCGAAACGTCAAATTTTTGATGACTCTAAAAGCTGGAACACCTATCGAAAATCAGGCGGCAAGCTTTCTAGAAATGATTGGCGGAGAGATAATATTAATCAATTTGTTGAGAACTTTTACAAAACCGTAAAGCGTGCAAAACCTCACGTACTTGTCGGAATTAGCCCGTTTGGCATCTGGAGACCCGGGGTTCCTCCAAGCATCAAAGCAAGCCTAGATGCCTACGAGCATCTTTGTGCAGACTCTCGTTTTTGGCTGCAGATGGGGTGGTGCGACTACTTTTCCCCGCAGCTCTATTGGTCCATTCATCCCCCCGACCAAAGTTTTACAACACTTCTTCACTGGTGGAATGATCAAAACGTCAAAGGGGTAAAGCTTTGGCCTGGAATTGCTTCGGATCGCGTTGGCCCCAAGCGTTCCCCTGACGAAATCATTCGTCAGATCAAACTGACTCGAGCCGTTTTAAAGCACCCAGGTCACATTCACTGGAGCTTTTCTCCTCTTAAAGAGAACCGAAGGGGCCTAAGTAAAAAGCTAAAAACCAGCGTTTATTACCGATAATACAGGTTAAAACGGTACTTTTGAGTACACAGATCCCAGTTTTTACGTTAAAAAACGTAAAATGAAGATCTGTAGACTTTCCAGCGAAGATATCCCTGCTTTGCAGAGAGTTTGCGCATTAATCAATGATTTTGAGAATTCCTCGACTGAAAGCTCAGATATCGCTTGGCATAATTTTCTTTCAGATTCCAGAAACTGTGTGTGGGGAGTTTTTGCAGACCGCAATCAACTGGTTGGCAAAATACTACTTAAGCCCGATCTGCGATACCCTAAACACGCGCTTTTAGGAGGGCTCTGGGTCTCTGAAACGTTACGCCGACGAGGAGTTGGTAGTCTCTTAATTGAAGAAACTTTCAAAGAGGCAGAAACGCAGGGTTATTCTATGATCAAACTTTGGGTATCCGAATCAAATAGCGAGGCATTCCAGTTCTACCAAAAGTTTGGGTTTAGTCCTACGGGGAGACTTCGCTCCGTTGCTTATGACCCATTTGATCACATGCAACAGCTCGTGCTAAATATGGAGCAAAATGCAACCCTTCCTTATTAGGACCTTCATATCGCAGTTACTTTTTTTCTAGGTAATCTGTATCTAACGGCCATTGAGAAAGCAAAACGGCAATCCACTCAAGGTCCTCCGTATTTTCGAGCATGATCTTGATGATCATTGTGAGAGGAACCGATAACAGCATACCAACGGGTCCCCAAACCCAGCCCCAAAAGACCAGAGACAAAATAACCACAACGGTAGCAAGACCAAGACGGCGCCCCATCAACATCGGCTCAATAAAGTTCCCAAAAACAATGTTTACTGATATGTAAACACATGCAACACCCATAACTCGCCCCCAATCGATCATCAGACTCGGATCAACAGATGATGTAATCAGTGCATCCGCACCTGGTTGAACAATTGCCAAAGCAATTGCAGGAATAGATGCCAACACAGAACCAACTGTTGGCACATAATTAAGTGCAAAAGCAAGCAGTCCCCAGAGCACTGGAAAATCTAATCCTAAAATCGCAACTCCGGTTCCGATTACTAAACCTGTCCCCATACTAACCACGGTTTTGATTACCAAATACTGAACAACCTCACGAGTAATCTTCTGAAATCGCCCGGGATCTGCATCATCGCCACCTTTTCTATCTGAAACATATTTGAGTTTCTCTGAAAAAGAAGTCGCCTCTCCTAAAACGAAAATCATGATCAACATCACGAGAAATCCGCTTGAAACCACGCTCATAATTTGAGCAAGTGTATCCTGGGCAAATCCCAGAACTGCCTCTGGGTTAACCAGATCGAGACTTAGATATTCAGCAGCAGGAAACTTACCTTCGTTTAAATTTTGCTGAGTTACCTCAACTAGCCGATTAAATTTTTCCGTATACTTAGGAGCACGCTCCTGAAAATTAGAAACCGACTGAATAGCGAGTAACACGAGAAATATGGCAATAGCCATATTTGCCATCACTGCCAGGAGTATAGCTAACCAATTGGGAACTTTCTTACTCTTTAACCAAAATAGGAGAGGGAAGCTAAGAATGGCTAAAAATAGAGCCAAGAAGATAGGCACCAAGAGCGGGGCTCCAAACTTAAGGCCGGCAACAATAACCACTAAAGATGCCGCCATCCACAAAATGCGGGCTCCCTTGCGATCTTCTAATGTCTTGTTCTGATCGGATTGCCTCATGCCTACCGTTTTCTTATGCCTGCGTTAACACCATTGACAAGAACTCATCTCGAGCTGTCATAGATAAACATGTTCCGGCTCAGATGTTGTTTCCATTTATGGATCCTGCTCCTTTCTTTGACTCTTACTTCGGCATTTGGATTCGATGAAGAAACGAAAAAGCAAGCAGATGAAGCAGAAGCCCTAATTCGACAAGGCGATCTCGGTGGAGCAGAAGCCATCTATCTCGAGGTCTTGGACAAAAAACCTGGCTCACTTCTCGCCCTATCTAATCTGGGTGTTGTTTACTACCGGCAAGGGCGAATGCTCAAAGCAATCAATACGCTGGAAAAAGCCGTTGAGATCGCCCCGACCGATGGATTCTCTTATCGAACGCTTGGCATGGCCTATTTGAAAGCAAACGAACTCGATTTGGCCGTTAAGGCATTGCAACAGGCAATCAAACTCAATCGCCAAGATGCCAAAGCTCACAATTTTATGGCGATCGTAGCGACCAAAAAAGGTTGGTGGAAAACGGCAGAATCCGAAAGCCGCAGAGCTATCGAGCTGCAAGATGATTATGCGGATGCTTATTTTAATCTAGCCGTCATCTACAGTTCACAATCGCCCCCGAGAAAAGTCCTGGCAATTAAAGCTTATCGCGATGCCGTGAAACGCGGGGCAAAACGCTCTGAAGAATTGGAACAAACGTTGGGAATCACCATTCCTTAACGACCCAAAATAAATTTGAATGTGTTTACTCTTTTCTCCGTCTTAATAAGTGACGCTACTCCTTAACCAAGGCGTTACGAAATACAAACAAACGGAGATATTATGAAAAGATTAGCATTGTTCGCGACTGTCTTTGGCGTATGTGCCTTCTTCTGGATCGAAGCAGCCCAAGCCGGTCCTTGCTACCGCGGTGGCTCCTATGGAAGATCAGGCGTTAGCTTTTATTTTGGAAATTCGTATCCAAGTTACGGATACACAACGTATCGGCCCGTGAAGCGTTATTATCGGAGTTATCCGGTGGATCGTTATACCGTCCGCAAAGTGCAGGTAAGACTTAACAAATATGGATATCGGTGCGGCGCTGTAGATGGAGTTTTAGGATATCAAACACGCAGCGCTCTCAAG
>JBCCKK010000147.1:0-8414 GCA_039027395.1 Verrucomicrobiota bacterium
CACCACAACTGTGCCACAGGCTACTACTCGTTTGGACACGAAATCGGCCATCTTTTTGGAGCCCGGCACGATCGATATGTCGACAATGAAACGACGCCCTTTCCGTACGGGCATGGATTCCTCAATGGCAACCAATGGCGAACCATCATGGGTTATGGAAATGGATGCGATAGTTGTCAGAGACGAAACTACTGGTCCAACCCGGATGTAAAACTCGGCGGAGTTGCTACCGGAACCGATGACCACGAAAACAACGCCCGCGTGCTCCGGGAAGAAGCCAAGCGCATTGCCGCTTTTTATTAGTAGGTTTGCAATGCACCGCAGAGGCGCAGTGGACGCCGAGAGTAGAAATTGGGAAAAAGAGCGTTTTTTGAGTTACTCTTCCCAGTTGAGGAAACCTTGGATCTAGAAAGACTCACCGTGGGTTGCAGTTCCTATCGGCCTATTAAAAAGCGATTCGTGCTTATCGATAATCTCTTGAAGTTCAATTGATTCTCCCTTCTTCATCCGCTCAATGTAAGGGATGAACCACATACTCCTGGATATTGTGAAATGCTGTTTCCATTTGTCTTTCAAAGCTTGCTCTGGTGAAAAGCATCCTCCTTGAGATGCTGGACCTATTCCTTCCCAAATTTCTATCGGCTTATGGATATTCGCGGGGCAATACGAAACACCGTAGGGATAGTGGGATTGGTTTTCCAAATGTCCTTTTCCAATTAAGTATCGTTTCATAGCTACTGGTCGATCAAAGTTTGAACTTCCTGTAAAGTAAGATTCCGGCCAAGTTGAAAATCAAAGATTTCGTCGACTTCGATTTCTGGGGATTCGGTAAATTGAATTCCTCCTCCGGCACCCTTTAATGGGTTTTGCCGAGTTTTTGGTTCTAAGAAGGGCGTGAGGTTATATTGAAAACCTCCGCCAGGAAGGTCTTGTATATTGAAACCATATGGGATTTGAAAGTCATCTTCTACTTGTTGGACGCTAAACTTAAATCTGTATCGAGCGGTATGAGGTCCATTATCTGGAAGTTGTAAAACGCTTTTGGCTTCGGCTGTTGAGTTTAAAAAATTTGGAGTCACATATCTTCCGTTAGGATTAGTTAGCGCAAATATTTTTCCGTTACGAACTTCCATAAACCTAAAAGTTGAATCGTTTGCATAGTGATACATTGTTGGATACAAAGCTGAAATTCGATTGGATACCTCAAAACGAATATTTCCAGTCTGGTTGTCTGTAGAGTCCTTGAAAGCTTCTAAGCTTTCCTTTAAAGCTTGTTTGCCTTCAAGCGTTTCCGCTTTGAAAGAGCTTGCAAGGTCTTCAAATCGATCGCCGAGGTCGCCATCGGGGAGGAGGCGGCCGTAGGTGCGGAGGAAGCCGGTGATGGCTTTTTCGGTGGCGTTGTCGCCCATGAGGTGGATGAACTCTCCCAGGCGGCGGTAGGCCATGTAGCCGACGCGTTCCCAGCGTCCTTCCGCATACTCCGCAATTTCTTTGGCGACAGTGTCGTGATTGAGTTGGAGCGGGTTGAGTTGCTCCATCCGCTCTTGAATGATTTGGGCAATCGGTTTGCCGTCGATTTCCTCGATTTCCAGTTTACGGCTGGCCTCTCGCAGGATGCGAGGATCGGGAAGGTATTGGCTGGCCCGTTGCAGCATGGCCATGGTGAACCTTCGAGCGCCACTCGCAACCACACCTGCGGTTTGGCCGATCTTAGCGCCAATCAAGGTGCCTCGGGCCAGGGTGCCGACTCCACCGGTGGCGGCGAAGACGACGGCAACTTCGGTGGCGACTCCCGTCAGGTAGCCGTAAGAGTAGGCAATCTGGTTGAGGGTACCATTCCACTGGTATTGCCAAGGGAGGGCGGCTTCGACCGAGTTGAGGTAGTCGCCATACAACGTTTGGGCGATGGAGCGGTATTGGTCGAGACTCAGTCCGGCGAGTTCTTTGATGCTGTCATACATCAATTTCATACGACCGGCAGGATCGCTGAGGAAAAGAACGAGCTCGCCAATCGCTTCGACTTCTCCATTGGCCATATCCCAAAAGCCTTCGGTGTATCCAATGATATAGGATCCCCAGAATTGGACGCCGGGGTTTTCAAACATCCAGATGGTGAACTTGGAAAGGGAGTTGCGATTTTTAATCGGATCGCTTGCACCTACCGTAGCCAGTTGAGCGTTTCGCCACTGCATACGTCCGGTGGTGCCGTCGGGGATCCGTAGGCGAATCTGGTTGTGAGCGACCAGCCGCATCGGATCAAGCATGTAGATCAGGGATGCCGTTTGAGGGCTGGCCGTCGTCAGATGCACGGAATCGCTAACCACCGTGCCCGAACCATCGTCGTAGGTGACGGTGATGGTGACCTCATTGGATTCCGCTAAAGCTTCTCCCCAAAGGGCAAGTCGTCCCTGGGTAGCCAGGTCCGCTAAGTCACCGGTGGGGGCGCTTAAGTTGACACTCGTGTGGACCAGTTCGGCAGTGCCGGTGGTATTGAACAAGCGGAATTTGCTGGAATCGGAAACGGCTAGAGTGATTGTCCCTATGTTAGAAGGAATGCCCTGGGGAAGCTGTAGATCCAAACGCACTAGATCATCATCGGCAGAATCGATTTGGAGGTCGCTATTGTCTGGAGTGCTGTCGTTATTATCGTCATCGTCATTAATGAGAGCGATTAAGTTGAGAGGATTGTCCTCATTAACTTCGGTGACAAATGCGCCTGGCGTTTCCAGTGTTCCCGGTTGGCTGGCTGTAATTAAACCCTGGTCGGGACCGGGGTCCGCATAGCCATCTCCGTCCCAATCGATGGGGGGATTGGGGACTTCCGGAAGGTCGGTGGAGTCGGCGCGGTCATCCCAGGTTCCCAGAATGGCTCCGATCTCCGTATCGACTTCCAACGTATGTCGCATGGAAGCCTCGGTGTCGTTGGGGCCGAAGATCAATTTAACTTCAATTTCTCCAGGGTCGTCGAATACGGTATAAAAATGAACCAGATGGGGGTCTTCGCTATCGCGAACAAAGACCACGTCTTGATCGATACGGCGTCGATCCCCTTGGTTATTGAGAAGTGAATCGATCTCGGAATCCGAAGCGACATCATCAATCGATTCATAGATGAAAGGGCCGTCTTCGGAGGTATCACTGAGATTGTAGGTTCCTAAATCTTGGGACGTATCCAGGTGAGTGAATTGTAAACGAAAGTCGGACCAACTCTCGGGTTGAACAATGGTACCATGAACGGCTCGGTCTTGGCTTTCAATGTTGAAGGGGAGAAGGAGAACGGAGTATCTGGAACTGTTCGGCGATGTCTTTGCGGATGCAGCAATTACACCGCAATCATTGATGTCATATGCTTCTACATCTTGCCACTCGAAGATTCCATTTTGGCTTTGCAAAATCTGAGAATTGAGATCGTAAGTACTGTAATTTTGCCAAACATAAGATCCACCGACTACTTGAAATCGGGAGTTTAGATTGTCGAAAGTGGGGGGAAGATCGCCCTTATTTAGAGTTACTTCGAAGTAATTTCCTGAACCCGTATGAATCCATATTCTATCGCCATTATTAATATGTCCGCTGCTACTTATTGCTGGTGAACGACTAGTTATTGGAATGCTAGGTATTATTTCGCTTTCTTGATCGATCAACTGTTGTTGAATTAACCCCTGACCTATTGCTATTTCAGCAAAACTGGATTGGTTGAATGCCTGAGTGTAAAGGCCACCTACGGAATAGTATTCGTCCGATATTCTATGAACTAAATATGGATTTCCTTCCTGATAAATCGTTGAGCTTCCAGAAGAGGTATTTGTAAACTCTTCAAAAATCTCTCCATAACTGACCTGAGACTCGTATTCAACACCTGTTTGTAGTAGATATTGGTCAGGTGTTTCGTTACTAAACATGGAAACATGCCCAAAAATATGACCATTGTGAGACGTGAGAGCTGAAGCGAATACATTGATTGTGCTTCCGGAACGTTCTGACGCTTCATCGGTTGTGAGGTCTTGCCTAATAAACTCGATCTCTTGATATCCCGACGTTCGCTCCCACTTGAAAGGTTTAGATAGATACCTTGCAGGATAGGCTATTTCTTGGACTACTGGAGGGTTGGTAAACTCTATGCTTCCAACAATCGTGCCATCGTCGGAAAGATCGCTAGCTATCATTGACTGAACCCCTGCCGGGTAACCTATTGATAGAGATGAGCCATTTTCCCACAACGTGACTAGCCCACTGGATTGAAATAGTAACTGTGAAGCCTTATTGATTCTTGTGACCGCTGTAGTATCTATTATGTTTTCGGTATCTATTACTAGATACTCGCTAGCTACTATTCTTTTAGGAGAAAAAGCGCCCTCTAAAGCCCATCCATCGTTTCCATCTAGAACACCATCAGCATCCGAATCTGGATTGTTTGGGATTGTGCCGATTGAAAGTTCTTGTGCCGTCGTTAACCCATCCTCATCTGGGTCGTCCATACCATCGGGAATTCCATTATTATTTTCATCTGAGTCGGTAGGATTTAAACCTTGGGTCACTTCTTCGTAATCCGACATCTGATCGCCGTCAGAATCGATTAGTGAGGCATCCGTCTCTAGTTGATATTCCTCCCAATCGTCTAGCCTGTCTCCGTCCGAATCAACATCGCTAACGATGAGTCGCCAGAATCGTCTCGCTTCATTGCCGGGGTAATGCGCTAAAATTTGCCCTCCATCGCCAGCAAGAGGAGCGCCGCTATCGGTCCACGTGTCGAGGGTAGTTGAGGTTTGGATTTGATAGCGTTTACCGATGAGAGTATCCCAGCGGAGTTCGAATTGGTCTCCAGCAATCGGTTGAATGGAGAGTGTTAACTTCGAGTTGGGATCGCTCGCCGAAGTGCCGGCCATGGCTTCGGACTGGTTGCTTTCACCATCCCCGTCTAAGTCGCCTTGAGGATCTCCCGCCGTCGCCTCATTACCGTTCTGGCTTTGCCAGATATCGCTCATCCCATCGCCATTTTGATCGAGCAAGCCATATCCTCTCCATGGCGCGAAGGCTAGGAGCAGAAGTGGGATAATGAGAACTCGGTTTTGAAATGCCATAACTACCTTTGAAGGGGTTTTTTATAGCAATCGAAATTAGTTAGGCAATAAGTAAACCTGACCTCGCTTTCTAGCGTTCAAAGTTCGTTTGGGAGGTCGATGTCGTTGCCTAAAGTTTCTTTTAGTGGTGGTAGATTGTCTGGAAATGCGCTAAGACGAGGGCGTTGAATGCCTCGCTGGCTTACAAAAACCGAGCACGATCCAGTAGACTCAAAATCGAGAGGAAATGGTAGTCTAATCTCTTCTTCATATCGATCCTTGTAGACGACTATGACTTGTTTTGGTGGAGTTGTTGTTAAAGGAATTTCAATAAGCTGCGCTTTGTTGTGAATATCCCATTCACCTATTCCTTCGACTACGATTTGATAAGGAAAAGAGAACCCTCCAAAATATCCTCTGAAAATTTTGCCTGTTAAGGGCTTAATCGACTTCTCATCTTCCCCTGTCGTAATTTTATCGGATTGATAGTGAATCCTAGGTGAAGCGGTATCCCCATATATGATCAAAGTGTGAAAGGACTTTGGTGCTTCTGCTTTGTTTATCTCGATCTTAAACGAACCGAAAGGGCGTCCACTTATTTTTAACGAGAATTCAGTATTTTGATCGGCTTGAACTTTTTGGTATCCAGAAAAGAATCCTGGCTTTAGTCCTGATAACCATGCTTCAGATTGGCGAGTTATTGAAACCTTATCTTTACCCAGTGGCATGATGTTTGCGATTCTCAAATATACGCCCGAGGTCTTGTCTCCACCTTGTGCAAGTGCCTCCTGGGAGAGTGTTTTTAGAGTGCTGAGTGATACACAAGTCAGAATGACAACTATTCGAGTAATTCCCATAATAGACTGCTTTCTACTGAAGTAGGCTGGTTGTTTGTTAAAAGGCTTGGCATGGCTAGAGAAGCTAGGCCATCTGTTTGTGGGTATTGTCTTTCAAGCTGGTGAATTTGGAGGAGTCGCGAGGTTGAGCGAACGATAAAGTTTCCATTTCGATCAAGTTCTCCGGCCTGTCCAATCGTATAGATTCGATATTTGGATCCCTTGAGTGCCAGTAATCCAACTAGGTGTCGGAATGTTTCTTCTCTACCGCGGTCCATTACCGACTGGTTGTTAGATCCTGGAGCTAAATTTGGGCTGTTGCCACGATGGAGAGTGTCTCCTGTATTAAATAAGTTTAAATCGGCAAGTTGGCCGAGACTTAAAAATGGGCCTCTCGAGTTATCTTCAGCATGAGCTATCATCTCATTAATAACACGATCGGCATTAATATCTAAACCCGAGTTCCCAAGTTTTGGGTCTCTAGGAGACGGGAAGATTGAATTGGTTGTGGAATTGGTCTGTGTGCTGAAGTTTTCTAATATGGAACGCAGTGCTATATTTTGGCGCTCGCGCAGTGCTGAATTGAGTAGTATTTTGCCCGGAATTGGATCCGATACGGTAAATAATTCTAACAACCGATCTGCACGGTTTGACGGGATTACATGTGAAAGTCGTTGAATTCCCGTTAGCTCTCCAACGCGAGAACCGATGTTCAAAGTTCTAAACCCAGCCCTTTGGCGAGTGTTCCTTGTTGTGCCATTTCCAGACGTTGCTGGATCGTAAATGAATCCTAGTTCACCAATGGTTTGCATTGATCCATCACGAATCACTGAAATGGCATCTAGTCCTTGGTTCATATCCGGGACCGGAACGGGTTCAGGAACATGCTGCCTTCGTGAGCCTGAATTGGTTGGAATGATTCCATAAGTGGGACCTCGCGATTCTCCTCCCAGTCTTGTAGCTCCTCGTTGATTTGCAGAATTCCTTCGCCAAGCTATCGAGCTTGGGATTGTCGAATTCTGATCACTATAAGTAGGATGAATTTCGGTAAACGATCTTGGGTCACCACTATCGAGTGGATAGGCCCTGTGCACGTTATTTCCGCCGCTAGAACCGTCATTTCCAAAAGGCTGACTCGCTATTACTTTCCTTTCACCAGGGCCTAGATTAATGGGGCCTTGTTGAGGAATTCGCACCTGGATATCCAAATATCCATATTCATTCATTATTATAATTTCTGTATCAGCGTCTGCCGATGAAGCCAACTGGTCACCGTCCATTCTAAGACCACCACCGTAATCATAAGCTGGCTCACCACGGGGAATTGAAATCCTTTTTGGGGAGCCGGATATCCATTGACTATAGTGAATGGATGTGGGTGGTAGTGTCGAAAGAACCGAATAACGTCCACTGGGGAAACTGACACTATTTGGCACGTTTATAACTAAAGGGGGGGTGTTAGGTTCTCCCAACACACTTGGGTCGACGCCAGAAGATGTTGGTGCAATTTCATTTCTCTCAGCCATCAGTATTCTAACATTACCTAGGCGTGCAACCTCGATATCTTTCGTATGAATATTCCAAACCTCAAAACTATGGTCTATGCGCAAGCGCCCGGCATCCGGATAATAGTATCCAATATATTCACTAATTACGGGAACGGCTTCTTTTCCAAAAACAGCAGGAGGTAGAGCAGGAGCCCCCTCTCCGATTCCTGTTGGTATTGGTGGAAGCTGCCATGACGTAAGATTTTGACGAATTACAGTCGGCTGACTGTCTGAGTCTATATAGTCCTGAATATTTGCAGCTAATTTGATGCAATAGAGTTCCTGATCTAAAGCGCTCACGGAACCATCGTGGTATCTGTCACCAAACTGAGGTAAAGCCTCGTCGATAAACCTTCCAAGATTTACAACTTTTTCAACAAGGTCTGTTTGGCCTGAATTTGTTGTAAAATCTGAATTCGTGGCCGCCCAAGTATTTAGATTAATTTTCCTGATTCCCAGCGAACCTCTCTCATCTTCTAAAGATCCTGAAGTGACCTGGCCGCGAACCTGTTCATAGTCACTTCCAATCCAGGCAATTCCCTGAAAATGGCGATAAGTTTCTTTGCCCGGCCAGGGTGCCGGGAAGGATTGACGAAATGTAAGAAACTCACGAACGCTTGCTAAATCTGAAAAAAGTCCGTGTATGGCGACTTCGGAATTCGAGCGTCCATTTTCCCTTCTATGAGCAAGGTCTGAGGCGCCACCGCTCAGGTTGATTGCCTGTCCCGCTGTTTCCATATCAATTCGGGCTGATTCATCATCTATCCAATACGCGTATCTACCCGCTACGTCTCCGTTCGAGTCGTTAATATATATCCATTGGACTGGAACCGTTTTTCTATTTCCGGATGAATTTTTAAGACCTATCCATCCAAATCTTTCAGAATTAAAGGAGGCGTTTATATCTGTGAAGTCCGTTCCGCTTGGTGCGCTCGTTGCATTTGCAGATGAAGTAAGATAGTCCCTGCGTA
>JBCCKK010000148.1:0-8230 GCA_039027395.1 Verrucomicrobiota bacterium
GGTGGATCTATACTCTAATGAGAGATCTATTCCAGAAAACCTTAGATTTTCAGAGTCATTCAGTCTCTGGAGTGAACGCAGGAATCATGATTCAGATAGCAGAGTAATGAAACTCTTGCAACAAAGGTCCATTTAGTGCGCCTTGATGAGATGACGCTATTGCATTTGATTTACTTAAAAACTCGTTTTCTCTCGACATAGAAGCAATTCCCTTTTTACATTCACCGGACAAACCATTTGTAGACCATGTCTTCCTCAAGCAGTAGTTCGAGTCCCTCCTCGAGCAGTTCTCCTTCTCCCTACAATACACCGCAAAATACCATCAATTTTTTTGCTGCAAACGCTATTACTGATGTAGCAGGACCACAGTATCGGAAGGTCGCATTGACAGGACGGCCCTTGTCCGACAACCCTCCCGAGAACGAGGCCGAAACCGACTTAGCGAAGGAAGAAACCTACGTTGACGCACTTACTTGTGACCTCACTCACAGCACCACGGATGTTTTTGTCCCTCTCGTCGGCGGGCAAATTTCACTTTCCGTGCGACGAAACTCAACCTCTGAGATTTGGAACAATTCGAATGGGATCATCCCGATTGACAGGCCAGATCGAGCGTTTGGAAGCTGTTGGAGGTCAGGGTTGACTCCCTGCATAGAAATATCGATCGAGTTTCCGCTCTCTGGAGGGCTTCCTAACCAAATTCTCAATCCCCTAACTGCCTCGGTAACCGATGAGAATGGCAACGTCTTCACGTTTGTACGTATGGCGAATCTTCCCGGTCGCCCGCCAGGCGTAGTCTGGTTCCCGCTACCAACCAACCGCGTCCAACAGGATTCTCGACTCAGCACTCTGGAGGAACAGCCTGACGGCTCGTTCATTCTCAAGAAGAAACAAGGGACAACGATTGTTTTTGAGGAGGCCGCGATAGAAAGATCGGTCGAGCCGCCCAATGTTATTGCTGGTTCAGTGAAGGTTCTCTACGGCTTCCATCGAGCAATTTCGGTCGAGGATCGCTTCGGGACAAAACTGAGCTATTCGTATTCTTCTGCGAACACTCTGATCCCAACGACGATTCAGTCGAGCACGGATGCCTCCCAGAAGTTAACGATTACTAAAAGTAGCGACGACGGGCAGATCACTTCGATTACCGATCCGCGCGGGAACACGTGGGACTACGCCTACACGACACTGAATGTGGGCGCTTCGACATGCACCGTTCTCTCTTCGGTTACGAAACCGGTCGATGAATCCGGGAATCGTGCGGTCACTCATTATGGTTATTCACCAGGCACAGAGGTTCCGGGAGTGGATTCGCCCGACCATTCACCCGTTCGATTGCATGCGGACCTCGATGAAATCTGGACTGATGGTGACTTGTCGACACGATACAAATTCACCTACGCCTACGATACAACGAGATGGGCTTACAACGCAGCTGCGCAGAGATATTATAACTCCACCGGGAGTCGGAGATATGTCGAGCGAGTGGACCTTCCGGAAGGAGGCAGTACCTTTTTTGGGATCGTAGCCGATTTGAGAATGGCCCCAGGCAAGGATGATTTCAATGGATACCGCGGCTCTTGGGTCCGGGATTGCGAAGGCAATGTCCGCACCTACGAACTCGATAACGGTGGCGATACCGTAACCACTTTGAGTGATTACGCCATTTTCCTTGAATATTTCGAATCGGATGGTCATCCAATCATGATTCCAAAGCTCGTCGTTTGGGATAAAATGATCATCCGGCATTTTTCTGGTGGAAACGTCATGTCTCACACCGATTCGGCAGCCAATACCATTACATTTACGGCAGGTGCGAATACGGCGGAATTAGGGACGGAAATCATTCAATACAATCAAGACGCAGGGATGGCGGTTGATTCAGTGACGGATTTTTGTGGGGTGGTAACAAGCTACACCTACACTGACTCTTGGTCGTTCCCCGGTATTCTTGGTTTCAAATTTAATCTCTACGGTGATCCGAATACCAAAACCACGCCAGACGGAACTCAGACCTATGTCTACGCGGATGGCGATGTGAATGCGAAATGGCGCATTTTGAAGAGTATGACCGACGAGGAGGGTCGCTTTACCGACTACACCATCAACAACTTGGGGCTGAGAACCAAGGAGGAGGTGTTTCCAGATGCTTTTACAACTTCTCCGGTCAAGGTTGTTGATTTGGAATACACCGACTCGGTTTATCCCGCCTTTCTTACCAAGGAGACAGCCGTTAGCCTCAGCTCAGATCCTGCCTGGGCTTCGGACCTGGTAAAGTCGTATGAAGCAGATAGCGCAGGGCGACAGTTTCGAGTCACTGTGGATCCTGGAGGGCTAGCTCTAACAACCGAGTCGCTCTACGACGAAAATAACAACAAAACGTCTACGACCGATCCCAGAAGCAATACGATCTCATTCACTTACGACAAGATCAACCGGCTGACAAAAACGGATTTCCCCGTTTCAACTGGCCAACCCGCTGAATCTGTTTCAAACGTCTACGATACTCGTGGGAATCTTATCAAAGAGACTGACGAAAACGGCAATATCACCACAAACTCCTACGATAAACGAAACCGTCTCACACAAACGCGGCGTCGGATGACAGATCCGGATTCCGACAGTAGCGCCGATCTTGTCACGACGAGGACCTTCAATCTTGTCAATTCACTGACCACGGAGACCGATCCGAATGGTCAGAGCAGCGGGAAATTTACGGATTACGAATACGATGCACTCCAACGGCGAGTGAAAATAACGGATCCCGAAGATGGAGTGACTACCTTAATCTATGACAAAGCCAGATTCTGTGGGACCAGTGGATTTACCACGGAGAGCTTTAAACCCACTACGAAGATCGATCCAGAGGGCTATGCCACCGAGGTGCTCTACGATCAGCTTTACCGACCTTCCAAAACTGCGGCGCAATATCTGAAGAATGGAATGAGTGCCTACGCTTACTCCGAAATGGAGTACGACGCCGTGGGAAATCTAACATTCGAGAAGGTCTATGAAGATTACACCGGGACGCCATTTACTGATGCACCGAATCCTTCTTTTCGCCAGATCACGGAGACGCTCTACGATAGCTTGAATCAGCCTGTCGAGATCCGGTTCCCCGATAATACGGGAGACCCGGACCCTTCGATTGCAACGAAGACGGAATACACCAGCACTCAGCTCGCGTGGAAGCAAATTGACGAACTTGGTCGGATCACCGAAACCGAGTATGACGCCGCGAGCCGTCCAGTTAAGCTTACGCAACCAAGCGTTTGGGACGAAATATCGCAGTCGAACAAAACTCCAATCACTCTCACTGGATATGACGGGAACGGGAATGTAATCAGCACAAAGAATCCTCTCGGTGAAATCTGGAACTTTGAGTTTGATCCTCGAAACCGTCAAACCAAGGAGTTGCAGCCCGAATTTGACTCTAATCTTGGTCGCCCCACTATTACGACCACCTTCGACGGAGTGGGAAATGTCGTGCAGGTTTCCGATGCCCGAGGTCATCTTACGGACACTACCTATGATCCGCGCAACCGTCCTACAGAAGTTCTTCTCCCCGAGGTCGATAATCCTGCCGGAGGACGGACTCGTCCGAAAACGACGACGGAATTCGATGCCAATGGAAATATCGTCAAGATTACGGACCCCAACAGCAACGCAACGGACAACACTTACGACGCGCTGAATCGACTTTTGGACACGACAGACGCAGAAGGAATTACCGTCACCAATGATTACGATAAGGTTGGAAATCGGATTTCCATCACCGACGGAAAACTTCAGACAACGACATTCGCTTACGATGGGTTAAAGCGAAATACGGTTACGACGGATGCTCTGAACGAATCCGTAACCCTCGACTACAACGCTCTCGTCAATGTGACTCGAACTGACTCGGAAAACCAGGTCACTTCCTACGAATATGACAAGCGCAATCGCCTCGAGCGAGTCACCTTCCACTCTTCTGACACTCGCGTCTTCATCTATGATAAAGTAGGGAACACACTCTCAGTTTCGGAAACAGAGAGTAAAGCTGATGTTGCTTACACGTGGGATGCTCTCAATCGAACCGCCACGGAAACAAGCGCCGGAGAAACTCACTCCTACAAATACGATCTCGCGGGAAATGTTCGACGGGTCGATTACGGGGGCACCGCTCGAACCATCACCTCCACCTACAACGCCTTGAATTGGCTCACGCAGATGGATGAGGCGTCCGGAGGCAATACGCGCACCTCTACCTACACCTACGACAAGACTGGCAATGTTTTAACCAAAACGCTCCCGGGCAATCAAACCACCACGCAAGGTTATGATGAGCTGAATCGCGTCGTTTCAATTGCAAACAGCGCCGCGACCTACCTTCAGGAATGGGATCTGGCCGGCAATCTTCTTACCGTTGGCGAAAGCTATCCAAACAATTCCTCGATGAACCGGACGGTTTCGAATTCCTACGATGGAATCTATCGACTGGCCGAGGAACTGATCGAGGATAGCCCAGGTGGAACGCTGATCAAAAAGACAACTTTCAGTTACGACGATGCTAACAATCGGACCTCGCGGAGTGTCGAAACGACCGGCACAGTTGTTTCAAATTACACCTACAATGCGGGGAATCAGCTCACGGTTTGGACAGATGGGAGCAAGACTGTCAACTACACATACGATGACAATGGCAATCGCCTTACGAGAACAGAAGGAGCATCAACAACCAATTATTCATATGATGCGGAGGATCGGCTCCGATCAGTGACCGAGGGTGCAGACGTCTACTCTTATGTCTATGACTATCGTCGGCGCAGAGTAGAGCGCGATGAGCTCGGCTCGGCCACGCGGATTGTGTTTAGTGGTGGGGTGAGTGTCATGGAGTCCGATACTTCTGATATTCTCCAAGTAGAATTCGTGCGTGGCTCAGGTCTCGGCGGCGGTATCGGCAGTATCCTTTACAGCATTCGGAATGGAGTTGCCTCACTGACAAACTACAACCACCGGGGTGACGTCGTGAGCAAAACTGACGATACCGGGACAGTGACTTACCAAGCAGAATATGAGGCGTTTGGCGAACATCCGGTGGAGACCGGGTCGACCCCCGATCGACAGCGAGCGAACACCAAAGAAGAAGACCCAACTGGATTGCTAAATGAAGGGTTCCGCTATCGTGACCTTGAGACTGGGGAGTTCATCACGAGGGATCCTGCTGGGTTTGTGGATGGTCCAAACCTCTACGCCTACGTATCGCAGAACCCATGGACCAAGTTTGACCCGAAAGGTTTGATGCCAGGAATTCCGGCTAACTATATGCAGCATGTCCATCGCATGGCGACCGACAGTGGATATGCCGCTGAATCTCGTGCCGCCGCACGCATAGCTTTGGAGCCATTAAAAACTCCTGAAGCGCAGGGAACAATGAAGGTGGTTGGCGGTGCGTTCGAGTTTGCTGCCGGAGGCTCAATAGCCATAGCCGCTGGCTTTACTGGTGTTGGAGCAGTTGCCGGAGTTGGAGTCGGTCTTCACGGTATAGACACAATGCAGGCAGGATTTCGACAAATCTACCATCGTGAATCTGTTGATACTTTAACCTCGACGCTTCTCCAGGAGGGGGGTATGTCAAGAGACACCGCGAATTTAGTTGATGCGGGCATTGGTATAGCGGGATCTTTGGGAACTGGAGTGACTAGCGGTGCGACAAAACTTCAAGCCCTTCGATTGACTGAAGATGGAGCGGGGATGACGACCGGGCAGATCCTCAAAGCGGTTGAGAAAGGTTCAAAGGCCTTACCCACCAAAGTCTATGATGAACTGGGCGGTCTTCAAACTTCAGCTATTGAAAAAGCTCGCCGAATAGAAAGCGGAGAAGTCCAAGCCGGAGGCACTCATCTATTGAAAGCAATTTCACTCGCTGGAACCGGCTTGACTCCAGCGGGCGACATAGCAGCCGGGGTTGGAGGAGCTGTCACTCAAACAGCGGCAGCTGTAATGGATGTCAACGAAGAGAAGACATCCACTTCCGAGAATTCATCAAGTTCAGAAGGAACCGAAGAGTGATGCAATATAGGTCATGAATACGAGAGCAGATACTTTCAAAAGTGATCGAGTTTTTAGATACTCACTCTCGATTACTTCGATCTTACTCAATCCACTTGGGCTAAGGATTTTTAATCTAGTTTTTTTTGGAGGACTTTTTTTCACTTTATTTCTTCTTCTCTCCGATCTAAAATCCTTGCCGCTTTGGTTTCTCTCCATATTCTTTGCCCTATTAAACTGGCGGTATGTCTGGAGGGACTTCCGCAGTCGAATTCGACCAAATTTAGAAATTGATCTTGTTATTACAGATGAATTGGTTTGCTTACAACAGAACTGCAGTTTTTTTTCCATGCCACGGAAAACCTCAAAAGTCAGCAAAGGTTTTGGACGAGTAAACTTGATTAGAAATGTAACAGGACAGTATTTTTTGGTCGATTCTGCTTCTGTGTCTTTTGAAGAACTTCAACGTAGCATCACTATACGAGCAGAACATTGAACAATGTTAGGTAAATATATCTTGATTTGATATATATCGTAGTCCAGAACGCATAAATCAACGAATCTCGGTTGAATGCCAACCTAATGGAGCATAAGAATTGGACAACTTCTCGGCTTATGAATCCTTTCGGACGGAGCTAAAAGCAAAGACCACAAACCAGTAGGTCTCGAATACGATTTCCATTTTATTCGATATTGCTTTGGAATCCTTAGTTCCAATCCATTCAAAGGGAAGTAAACCCAATAACCCCGTATGCAATGGGACAAACCCTTCGGGATAGCTCCCACCTTAAACGCGAGACAATGCATCCGAACCCTCCAAATGGAACAAGATGAAAGCGATGGACCAACTCGACGCATTATCTTGGCGGCAAAGAGACGGTCACCCAATCAAACCTACAGGCGACAGCTTCGGCCAGCTCCATGTTAGGAGCGGATACGTAATGTTCTTTGGTAATCGAAAAAGACTGCGAAAAAGCTTAGCAGCACTTGAGGCCGAACATCGTTCTGGGTGGGCGGTTTACCGCAAAGAGAAGTTGGTTTGCAAATTGATATTTGTCGATGAACCTAACCTCGGTCAAGGAGTTGAGTTTAAGGTCACAGAAGAGAGGTGTGATAGGGAGGAATTAGAATATCTGCTCAACTCCGCGATGAGATCTCCGTTGGCTGATGTCTTCTTTATTAATCTTAGAACTCAACGACGAGTAGACGATAAATTTTTTACTGGATCGATCGAAGTAAATACAGCGTGGGTGCGCGATTTTCGTGCGCCGTAATTCGCGGGAGCGCATGTTGAAGGCAGCGCCCATCTAATCTTGAGACAACTTAGTTCCCCGATACGTTACGCTTTTAGCGGCAAAACAATAGTCGGCCGAGACACCAATCTACGTACGATCAAAACCAGATAGAAAAAGAATCCTTTAAACAGATAGTCTAAAAAACAAATAGGTACGAATTGTGAGAATTTTTGCTGTTGGCCGAACCGATTCAGAAACGTCCCGGAATGGGAGCGAAGGAGTAAGCTCGGAGAGTAGCGAATATTCTGAAAAAGACGAGTAACATGAAAAAACAATCATCTGGTGTCCGGCTAAATTTTCTGGCGAAGCTGTGTTTAGCAATACTTTTATTTTTTCATATCTCTGCAATCTACGTCGGAATGGAAGTAATCTCGGGTGGAGCTGAGGAAATGCTGGGAGTTCCGAGTGGCATAGCCTACTTCTCCATTATTGGATCAGTTATTGCTTTACTGTTCATTTTTTCCATGAATGGTGGTTTGACTTGGCTGGGGGAAGGTTTGATTAAAAAAGCACGTAGCGGTGAAGTGAAAAGCAAGGATTCAGAAGATGATGATTGATCTTTCCACTCTTTTCGATTCAAAATCTTCAGAGCGTTCAGGTAAAACCCGGGCTAGAATTCTCTAACAAAATCGTTAGCCTCGAATCTTCCAGAAAGGCACCACTCATCGCAAGTGCCTTTACGTTGAAGACAATTATGGACGCTCCTGCCGGTGAACGCGGACAAGCCGCTATGATGACTGTTAGTGGAGGTGACGTTGCCCAAGAAGTTCTCGAAAACAACCCAGTCACAAATGCATGACGAGGTGCGATTAACTAATGGCAAAGCCGCTTCCAGAATCAAATTAAAGAGATGGATGAAATTCCATGAGTGATACTGAGTGGCTACTAGAACAAGATTTTGA
>JBCCKK010000149.1:0-8210 GCA_039027395.1 Verrucomicrobiota bacterium
AAGATTACCAATTAATCAAAGAAATAAAGAATAAATAGAAAAAAAATACCTCAGCCCGAAGACTGAGGCGGATCAAGATGATCTCTTTGTGGTAAATTGATCATATCTTGCCCCGTCCTGGAGTCAAGTATGTTTCCCTCATCAGAGCGGTTTTCGGGCCAACCAACTGTGCCTATATGAAAAAAACCGTAGCCCAAGCTCCACTGGAATACCTCGCAATAGAAGAAGCTGCTCTCGATCATAAATTGTGATGTGCCCCCAATGACTGAACAAATTAATCAGTGAAGTTTCTCGGATTGGTTTGTTGTTCTTTCTGTTGATTGAGCTCTGTGCTACGCACGGAGCTCGGCCACAAAGTCCTCTGGGGTTTTGCCTCCCAGCGAACTGTGCGGCCTGTATTGGTTGTAATCGATCCGCCAGCTTTCCACAATCTTTTTGGCGTGGGTTAAACTGGTGAACCAGTGTTCATTGAGACACTCATTACGTAATGTCCCATTGAAGCTTTCGATGTAGGCGTTCTGCACCGGCTTACCCGGCTCGATAAACGCCAGCTGCACCCGGTGTTCGTAAGCCCAGCGATCAAGTGCCTTTGCCCGTAAACACCAGGAAGATGCAGAGAAACATCAATCGTTCCATTCATGGAAAGGCGATAGCGAATCAAATGGAAATTTTGGCTATGGCATGGTTTGGGGCGAGCGGTCTCAGGTTTCGGAAAATTCTCTCTTCCGTTTTATCGATCTCGTGTTTGATGGCAACCAAGGTCTTTATTACTTATTGAGCAGCTATCAAGTTACGGGTTTGTTCCATTACGATTTGGAAAGTCGATACGAAAAGCGGCTCTTTCACAAGAACGACTTCATGCCATATAAAATGGATTTTTCACCCGCACGTCGAGAGTTTGTCGCGTGCTGCCATGAACATGATGGATCTGCCAATTTGACCCTCCTTAATGTGGAAGGAAAAGTGAAACACTCACTAACTGCAGGAGACTCCAGAGACTCCCACCCAACCTTTCACCCCGGAGAACCCTCTTTAATTTTTTACCAGACATCAGGTATCACTCGGAATGCCGACGGAGTCATGCTTTCGATTTCTCCTGAATCCGTAAATGCAATGGATCTCGAGAGCGGGAAAATTACAGAACTGCTGGACGATCCCGCCTATGATTATTTGTCGCCCAAAGCAGACGAATCAGGAAATCTCTATTGCATTCGACGCCCCTACCGCTCCTCTCATATAACGATGTGGCAACGATTGACCGAAGTGCTTCTCTTCCCGATTCACTTTCTGGTGGCCATCGTAGGATTCATCAACCTATTTAACCACTTGTTTGGAAATAAAGCTCAGAAAGCTGGTGGCCCTGATGAAAAACAACCGAATCCACAGAAACACATTCACGTGTTTGGAGAAGCCATTAATCTGGCCAAAGTGCTTAAAGCTCAAAACAAACCCGACAAAATTTCCTTAGTTCCCAAAACGTATGAGTTGATCTGCTTAACAACTGAGGGTGAAATCACAGTGATTGCTCATAACGTGTGCTCTTTTGACATTCTTGCCGATGGAAGCTTGGTCTACAGCAACGGATTTAAGGTTCAACACACCTCCAGTGGGAATGCTAAAACCATCTTCAAACACGACATCATCGAATTCATCAAGGCAACACCTTACAGTTAGATTCCAAGATGGTACGTTGTTGTTAAATACTACGCAGCGCCTTGCGATTTTGAAGTCCCATGATGTTAGGTAGTCCAACTCTTCATATTCGAAGATGACAAATCGAATGTTTTCCTATGACTTTACCTAGATAAGCCAGAGTTAACAGCGATATTGCACCGCTTCTGCGATGTGTTCTGAGGTGACATTTGCATCTCCTGCGGATGGTTCGGGAGACTTTTAGAATTCGGTCATAGGCTCGGGCGCTTAAAAAACTATTAAAACTATTGGTCGGTCCCTTTATTTATTACAACTCGGTGGAAAAAACTAATAGCTCCATAAAGAGGAGGCACAGGGAGTTTCCTTTTTTTGCAGATGACTTTTTTAGATTCTACGAGCTTTGAACCAAACGATGAAGCTCAAGATGATTGCAAGCGAAGAAACAATTGTCATCACCGTGCCGGGAACGAACCGGTTAAAACCTCCTAAGTCGATAAAGAAAAAGTAACCTAGATCCAACAGACCACCAATCATCGCAGTAACCCAAATAGCTGTCATGTTCGCTCGCCAAATGAATACCGCTCCAATGATCGTCACAAGACCTGCCCAGGCCAAATTCCAAGCATGTTGATTGAGCACGGCGCCGACCGCAAGTGGGTAGTTCATCTCAAGTACCTCAGCAGGGACTCCATCAGCAATCGCCTGAAATCCTGTTGTGGTGTCTCCTGAGAGGACAATGATTCCTGCAAGCATGTGAACGCCTCCCCAGACGATCCAAAGCAGCGCAGAGACACGAAGAAAAATTATCGATTGTTTCATCACCCTTGAATTTGTAACTTAAATTGTTACAAATTCAAGGGTTCTTTTTGTTTTTCTCTGCGTCGTCAAGTTGACGGCATATATCAGCTCTAACGTTAATATCCATTTCAGCGATATTGATTCCTTCGAGCCTGCCTAGCAATTCCTCTTCTGCTTCACCCAGAAGATCATTAATATACGTACCAAGAACAGCAGAAGGACCAGGCTCATTCGTCGGATACCGCCGCAAGATTTCGGGGCGTTCAGATACAGCGTTATAGACGTCTCTCAGGCTGATGTCTTGTGGATCAAGGGCCAATATACTACCTCCCCCAACTCCTCTCTGCGATGTGACAAGGCCCGCGTCACACAACTTTGCGAGAATGCGGCGTACCACAACTGAACTTGTTCCATAGGTATCCGCAAGAATCTTTGAGGCAAGAGGCTTACCTTCTACTGCTGTAAGGAACCCCATAACATGCAAAGCCAAGACAAAATCACTTCTCATATACAAACCTAGATAAGACGATTGGTGTGTTTCCTTATTATTTATTAATGCGGTTATAACCGAAATGTCATAAGTATACCGGGTCAATAAATAAATAAAACTCGTCATATTGAAAAACCTTACTCATAAACAATAACTAATATGTCCGTTCCATTAGCACAAATTTCCTCAGCTGCTCAGATAGTGAGTATCACCACAGGTTTAATGTCTAAGAACTATGACCCTACCGTCGACCTTCTCAAGTCTCTGGGTGATATGTTAAGTGCAGTCAATATGAAGCTGGAAGCAATCTATTCCCGGCTCGATCTGATGCATAAAGATATCCATGCCTTACGGGTCCAAGTGGCAAACATTCCGGCACGCACGGTAGATCTGGAAATGAATCTTAAACTGAGAGCAGGAACCAGAACCCTTTCTGATTTTGAGGCAAGGAGGCCGCTGTATTATGGCAATGAAGCTGCATTCTATAAAGATCTGGAAAAAGAAGTCGATCGACACCGTGAAGACTTACTAAACTACGCCGAATCCTGCCGAGAGCGCGGATATGATGGGATACTAAATATCATCATTGCAGGCGATGCTCTGGTCCGGGGATATATGAATTTATTCGATATTGATGCAGCCAATAGCGGAATCGATTTACCAATGGGAAGAGTCGTCAGCGATATGATGACAATTGAGCAGCTACTGGATGAAGCGATCAACGCTAAAGAAATTGGCTTAATTGCACTAAAAGCGGAAACTCAAAGAGAAGTTTTCAATATCGAATTAAGAGGAATAAACCGGGTTACCCCCCACACACAGAATAGAGTCATGGCAGAAATGCTGCCAAGGGGCCAAGTCCAGGTATTACGGCCAGTCTTCCAGTTAATCTACCAGGATGTTCCCGGAGACGGGTGGCAAGTAACTGGCAGTAGACGCACCGGAACCTCCTACCATGAGGTCAAGTTTAAGGTTATTGATATTGATCTCCCGGATGATTTCATCGAAACGAAGGTGCCCGGGCTTCTCTATGACGATGCCTCCGTTAAAGATATCTCCAAATCAGAGATGTCAGATCGATATTGGCATTACGATACATCGAAAGGAAGTTCAGTGGTAAACGAGCTAGGTAATATGGAAGAAAAATACAATCGGCATGTAGCGAAGCACTTCGAAATTGCTTTTGCTTTGAAAGCGGCAACTGAATTTCAGGATATCCTCAAGCAGAAAATCAAAGACTTTAAGGACATATATGCATTATGAGCAAATACAAGTGGTTTAATGATATAGCAACCGGGGTTGCGTCAGAATTGATTGCCGATGAGATCATTAAAGGCAAAGAGAATCACCAGGGGGTCGATTACAACTTCGACCTGATGCTGCCGTCAGAAAGAATAGAGTTAAACCAGATCTTTGCCGAACAGATAGACAACCTACCTGCCGGCCAGGGACTACTGGTGCAGGTCTTCAAGTTTGAAGATAGAGTAGGGAATCCAAAGAACGCTGCTCCGGTTATTCTCGGGCAGTCAGACGCTCCTCACAAACCCTTCCTTGACGTGTACCAGAAGCGTGCCGAAATAAGTAAGTTCGGTAAGGAAATACTCGATAATTTGCGCGACAACAATCTGACAGCAACCGGGCATGACTACTTTTGGATCAGTAAATCGCCCAACGGCAGCGTTAATATCTATGAAACTGACGAACAGAAGATGCATACCACCGCATTTAACATGATGGCTAAGCTGCAATTGCAGGCAGATTATGCTCAAAATCTGGGACCCGTTAAGAAGATGGTAGAGCAGTCGACGCAGTTTCTGATGCTCGAAAGAGAATACGCTCAGGAAATAGCCCAAAAAGGTCTCCGTGCGAAGCTGTCAGCATTAAGTTCTAAAATGTACCAGGCAGAACAAAAATTCAAGAAAGCAGCCAGTGACCGGCAAAAAGCTTTTGAGAAAATGCAGAAGGTATCATTCTTGCAGAAGCTCAATAAGATAGCTGGTGTCGTATCTGGATTAACAGGGGCAATGAGTAACCTGACTGCGCAACGTGATTATGCACAATCCGAGAGCGAAAGGGCGAGGGTTGAATACAACACGAACGTATCGATTTACAATCAGACTATAATCATGGCGGTTCCTCAGAATCAGGCCCCAGCTACGCCGGAAATCGGCCCCCTACCGCCTTTGCATTAATAGTGTTAGGGTCAACTCTAAGCAGTTGATCCACGTTCTAAGCCCACATCTGACGATCCAGAGATCGGTATTGCACCGCTTCTGCAATATGTTCTGAGGTTACGTTTGCATCTCCTGCGAGGTCGGCGATGGTTCGGGAGACTTTTAGGATTCGGTCGTAGGCTCGGGCGCTTAGACCCAGATCGTTCATCGCCATTTTGAGGAGTTGTTTCGAATCACTGTCTAACTCAACAAATCGTTTAATTTGTTTGGTTCCCATTTGCCCGTTGCAATAAAGCTTTTCACTTTTTAGTCGCTCCAGTTGCTGGTTACGGGCTTCGATAACTCGCTTGCGAATGGCCGCTGATGATTCGCCTCCCGAATGGTCCATGAGTTCCTCCGTTTTGAGCGCAGGCACTTCGATGTGGATGTCAATTCGATCTAACAATGGTCCGGAAATCTTTCCGAGATAGCGTTGGGCTTGCGCCGCTGTGGTTCGCCCGGTTTGCACATCTCCGAAATTTCCGGTTGGAGTTGGATTCATCGCCGCGACAAACATGAATTTTGCGGGAAAGGTAAAGGTTCCTGCGGCTCTGGATATGGTTACTTTTCCATCCTCTAAAGGTTGTCGTAGAACTTCCAGCGCAGATCGTTTGAACTCGGGAAGCTCGTCCAAAAAGAGAACTCCATTGTGCGCTAGGCTTACTTCTCCGGGAGATGGGTTTGTTGATCCTCCAATCAATCCAACGTCAGAAATTGTATGGTGTGGACTTCGAAACGGCCTGACTCGAAGAATGCCCTCACCTCCGGGGACCAATCCGACCACGCTGTGGATTCGGGTAGCTTCTAACGATTCATCCAGTGTCATCGGCGGCAATATTGAGGGCAACCGCTTGGCTAACATGCTTTTCCCAGATCCCGGAGGGCCAATCATCAGCAGGTTGTGACCTCCACTGGCAGCAATCTCCAATGCTCGTTTTACCGACTCCTGACCCTTCACTTCGGCAAAGTCAGGGACATCGTCAGGAATTGCATCTCCCATAGGATCGGATGCCGCCGCATCCAAGGATTCCTGCCCCGACAAGAAATGAGCAATCTGCCGGAGATTGTCCGCAGCAAACACTTTTAAACCGTCAACCACAGCCGCTTCCTTAACATTCTCGCGAGGGACAATGAGACGTTTGATTCCTTTTTCCCGAGCTTCTAAAGCAATTGGTAGAACCCCGTTGACTCTGCGAACCGCTCCTGTCAGTGCGAGCTCCCCTGCCATCATAACGTCTTCTGCCTCCATGCCTGCACATTGATTGGAAGCACTCAGTAATGCCATGGCCATCGGGAGATCAAAAAGAGGTCCTTCCTTTTTCAGATCGGCGGGAGCCAAGTTTACGGTGACTTTTCCATCGGGAAATGAGTAGCCGGAATTTCTGAGTGCACTCTGCACGCGATCGCGCGATTCCTTAACGGCGGTATCAGGTAACCCGACTAAAGCGAAGTCTTCTTTACCATAAGTGACATCCACTTCGACTTCTACCGGATGTGCCCGTACCCCTACTACCGAAGCCGAAAATACCCGCGCTAACATTTTGCGGAGACTAAAGGTCTACCCAGGATTGACAATCTGGAACTTCGCCGTCTCTGAAGGATCCCATTTCAATTCAGCAGAACTCATTTACGAACGAAACAAACTAAAACTCAGATTAGTTTCCCTTACCATCGAAAGCGCTTGGGATCCAATTGACATTGAAGACATCGTCTTCGTCTAGCCTAACTTCAACGATGTCGAAGCGGACGTTGATTTCTGGGTTCATCAGTTCGGCAAGGTAGGCATCAGCGGCTCGAATAATGAGGCGTCGCTTTCTTTGATCGACTGCGGTTGCGGGACGTTCCCAAGCGTCTTTTTGCCGAGCTTTCACTTCGACGAAGACAAGGGTTTCCTGATCTCGGCATACGAGGTCCAGCTCACCTCCACCCACTTTTACATTGCGAAGAAGAACTTTGAGGCCCTGCTTTCGCAGATGCCGCGCTGCCGAGCGCTCACCGAGTCGGCCTCGTCTAAATTTAGGATCGTTTCTGCGTTTCCAATAGCTGACGAATGGGCGCAAAGGACTGACGATGCGCTGAACAAGGTCCCAATTCATTAAGTGCTTCTTGATGCTGCTTTGTCCCATAGCCTTTATGTTTGGCAAAACCGTACCCTGGAAATTCTCTATCAAGTTGATCGATCATCATGCGATCCCGATGCTCCTTGGCAAGAATCGATGCTGCCGCAATGCTAACGGATCGACTATCTCCTTTTACCAATGCCGTTCCAGGATAATCGTCCCCGGGCAATTGTTTGCCGTCAACCAAGAGAAAATCGGGTGTATTGCCAAGTTCTTCCAGAGCTCGACGCATGGCTAAAAACGTTGCCTGCAGAATATTAACTTCATCAATTTCCGATACCGAAGATACCCCGATACCAAAACACCACCCCCCTCCTGAGGTAATCTGCTGATACAAGTCTTCGCGATGGGCCGCGGTTAGCTTTTTCGAATCATTGATACCGAGGGGAAATTGGGCACGCTGCTCTGGGAGGACAACAACCGCAGCGGCTACCACAGGTCCTGCCCAAGGGCCACGCCCGGCTTCATCGACCCCCGCAATCCGCACATAACCATTTACTAGGGCTCGATCTTCTTCTTCCCAACTGGGAACCCACTTGACCAGATTTTTTTTCATTTTTGTGCCCACTACAAAAAAACCCCGGCAACGGGGCCGGGGTTTTTGCAAATGATGATCGATTCAATTAGGCCTTAGCTGCGGCCTTTTTAGCTTTCTTCTCAGCTTTCTTTTTCTGAATCGCTTTAATATCGGTCTTAACCGAAAGTGCACCCTTTTGATTACGCAGGTAATAAAGCTTCGCACGGCGAACTTTACCTGGTTTTTCAACTTTGATGTCCTCAATAAATGGTGAATGCAGTGGGAAAACACGTTCAACACCTTCACCATAACTGATGCGGCGAACGGTGAATGCTTCGTTGATTCCATGACCATGGCGGGCGATTACGATTCCACCGAAAACCTGAATCCGCTCTTTTTCTCCTTCGCGAACGCGCACC
>JBCCKK010000150.1:0-8176 GCA_039027395.1 Verrucomicrobiota bacterium
ACATCTGTGATTCCAACACCTCCTCCACTTGGGGACTCTCAGCTAGCCGATGCGTTGGGCCGCAATTCGCGATCTTCGAAGAAGAAAACAAAGTCAAAAACAACGCGGACATCCAGGCGTAAGAAGAAAAGTATGCTTGAAACCTTCTTGGGTAGTTCCGCTGCTCGCCAGGTCGCTCGAACCGCTGCTCGAGAAATTACTCGAGGCCTACTCGGCGCACTCACCTCTAAACGGCGATAATTGTATTTCACTGCATTTTCATAACGCTCACAAAAAGCACTTTGCAATCGGACGCAATTGAGGTAACTGGGGATATGGAATTTACCGACGAACATAAAAAATACTTCAGCTACCTCCTCGACAAAATGATCCCCAAGCTTCGGGAAGCGAACAATCCCAAGCTCGAGCAGGCTCTAGACAACCTCGAATACAACACCAAAAAGGTTCAAGACGGAACAATTGAAGTTGCTACTTATGTTCAATGGACCAAGTTCGACTGCTATTCGATCGTCGAAGCAGCTCCGGACGATCTCGAGGGTCTCGACTTCATCAAAGAGGTCATGGGAACCATCAACGAATTCTTCGGAATCCAGCTCGAGGAAGCAGATGTGGATGCCATTCTCAAAGAAAAAGCCGAAGGAAAAAATTTAGATTGGGATAAGTCGATTGTCGACCTCCTCAAGCTTCTCGAAAAAGACAGCAGCCTCAGTGCTCGTAAAAAATATGCGTTAGCCTTGGGTTATCCTGAAGAAGAGATTGGAAAAGCTGGATCTGCTGAATTCAACATTTGGCTTCATGGCCGAATCAAGTCCGAGCTTTCCTTCAATGAAGGCAACTGGCCAGCAACCTTAGACGCCTAGTTGACTTATGGCCACTCTCGTCGAAGAAGTTGTAGAGGAGCTAAATCCACAAGTAGCTCCTCTGCTCGAACAACGCCTATCTGTAGACGGCACGAAAGCATCTCAAGTTCTTCCTTTGGTGACACCACTGGTGGTTTCCGGGATGAAAAAGCTCATGCAAGGTGGAGGTGGCTTGGGTGCCCTCACCAGTCTCCTAGATAGCGAAGCCGACGAGACCGAACTTGACGATCTCCCTGCTGCGGTAGAGCGCCGCTCACAAGCAGCAGGCAGTTCTTCTCTTCTCGATTCTTTACTAGGCTCCGCTAATGAACCTGCCATTGATGCCTTAAAAACAAATCTGGGCCTTGAACGAGACCAAGCCTCTCAAGCTCTCTCGATCGTAGGACCTCTGGTTCTCTCATTCCTCTCCAAAAAACGTTCAGGCAGCGAGGGAACCAACGGGCTAGCATCTCTTCTAGATCGCGATGGAGATGGAGATCTCCTCGACGATGTTGGGGGTATGCTCCTCAATCATATCTCGAGCAAGCATACAGGCAGCCAAGGCTCTACGGGAGGAATTGGCGGCTTACTTGGCTCACTTTTGAAATAGCTCAGTAATTGACCCTACCAACCCGGTTCGTTAGCATCTGCGCGATGCTGAATTGGTTTCAACTTGCTGAATTATGTGTTCACGGTTTCATCCGGAAGAACACAGGCCTCTGGAGCATCTATCTTCTTTGTTTCATTTTTTTGGGATCTCTGCAAGGAATCGAAATTCCACTCCCAGATACCATCCGCTTTAAACCAGGCGTTCCACTCCCGTATTACGCAAAAACTCAGGAGCTTGCCTGTTTCGTCATTGAAAAGCGTGAATATGAAATTGTTATTACCACAGCAAAGTATTCAGGAATCAAAGAAGAACATGTTATCAGCCGGGAACTGATTGAATCCATTGAACACGGCAAACCGGGAATTCGCGACTTTGCTCTAATCGAAGGCCTTCTTGATCCACCCAAAAATTCGCAGCCGACGGAATTCTATGAGTTCCTCATCAATCGACAGCTACGTCCCTTCTTAGAAAAATATCCAGACTTCGAACAAGCACCTCAAGTTACTCTTGCAATCGAAGTTCTCGAGCTCGAGTTGTCAAACATCAGAAAAGGAAAGATCAAAGCGGAAGGAACCTGGTATACGCCCGAAGAGTTAAAAGCAGCGCTCCCCGACATCCAAGCGATGCAGTGGTCTGCAAATGCCGAACGCGCCTACAACCGAGGTGATATCACTCGATTCCAAGATCTCCTTAAACGGCTAGCAAGTCTAAAAACGAGTCGCAAATATCCTGACCTGGTTGAAACATCAATCGAATGGATTCCAATCTTTATGGGTCGCTTAAATCCAGATAGCTATCGGGAGAAACTGGAACAAGAGCTCGCCTGGATTCGAACACAAACTGTTCAACTCGGTGTCGCTAAGGAATATCTAGAACATCGAGATGCTCCCGAGTATTTCAACCCCAGTAGCGAACGTGCTGAGTTTTTCTTTAACCCGCAAACTCGCTTCTGGCATCGATTTTCAGAATCTGAAATGGACGAAGACACCGGTGAGATCGTTCGAATACTTTCGGAAAGCGATACGAAACGAATTCAAGAAATCGACCAAGAAAGTCGAGACCTTTCGGGGCGGCGGCAACGTGTGACTGAATCCTTAGACGATGTCGAGAA
Source organism: Verrucomicrobiota bacterium (assembly GCA_039027395.1). Taxonomy (GTDB): domain Bacteria; phylum Verrucomicrobiota; class Verrucomicrobiia; order Methylacidiphilales; family JBCBYL01; genus JBCCKK01. The sequence continues at coordinate 2,561 of JBCCKK010000150.1, forward strand.
ATCCATGGAGCTTCAAACCCAGTTTTTTTCGAAAACTCTTAAAGAACTGAAGGAGATCGACCTCGCCTCCCTTCGCACCTTGATTCCCGCCGCAGAAAATGCTGTCAACACGCTTCGAACTCAACCTCTGTTCACCAGCGAAGTCTCACAAGATTCTGCATTCCCCGCGAATGCGCCCAAACTCCTAGCAGAGCACCAAAATAGTCTCGATCAAATGAAGAAAGAAAACGAGGAAGCCCTCAAGGTTTGGCCTGAATTTTTACTGCTTAAATCCATAAAAAAGGCACTAGAAAATCTCGACCCAATCGGTGAACTGCTAAAGAAACGTCAGTGGCTCGCGATCCTTAACTATACCATCGAGAATCCGGACCCGATATCCCGCTCTTGGCTTAATTTGAGAAAAACAGATATCCAAACCTTGCTCCCCGCAATAGAACAAACCGTAGATCGAGCCGCCAGAGCGTTAACCAGTGAGAATCTGGGTCAATTCCTTCCGCTAGCACAAACTGTTCTTTCGCTCGACCAAACAGGAAAGTCGGGAAAACGTATTACTCAGATAACCGACACCTATTTTTACGGGAAACTTAAAGCGGGAGAAGTCAAACAGGCTAAGTCATTTTTAGCAACAGTTGGCTCATTATCTTACGATCCCAATCAGATTGAAACCTGGTCCGAAGAATTTAGCTGGGTGAATCTATGGGGATATCGAAACCATCTGCATCAATTTTCAACGATGGGTTTCTATTCAATCATTGCCGTTGCGTTTGTTTTGCTTCTTGGAATGACCCTTTCGATCTATCTCATATTTCGCAAATACTTGCTCAAATTTATCTTTCGCAGAAGTTGGTAACTTCAGTCATGTCATACAGTCCAGAGGAAGCCCAAGGTTACATCGAATCCATACTCCAGAGTATGGTAGACAATAATTTTTCCGACGCATTTCTCCACCAAAGCGAACTCCCCAGAATTCGCAATCAGGGAACGCTAATGCCGTTAGAGATGAGTCCATGCTCTAACGCTATTTTTCAGCAGCTTGCAATTCTCGCTAACATCGAACATTGGAATCCGAACGAAACATACGACAGAGGAATCACCAACCAGCAGGGACATCGCTTCCGCTTGAGCTTATTTCATCAGCTTGGAGGCCCCGCAGCCGTTGTCAGAAAGCTGAACACTCATATTCCCAACCTTGAAGAGTTACGACTTCCTTTTGAGATGCTTCATTCTTGGGTCGACCGATCCGCAGGGCTCATCTTGATAGCGGGCCCACCCGGTTCAGGTAAATCGACAACCTGCGCCTCTATGCTGGATTGGTTGAACGATGCCAGCAAAAAGCACATCGTCTGCATCGAGGACCCTGCAGAATTTCTTCATGCAAACCGCTCTTGCTTATTCACTCACCGAGAAGTTGGTCACGATACCCCCTCCTTTGCGAAAGGCATGGAGCAAGCACTACGCCAAAGTCCAGATATCATTTTCCTGGGTGAAATCCGAGACACTGACACAGCACGCGCGACTCTGCATGCCGCAGAAACCGGACATCTTGTAATCGCCACACTTCACGGTAGTTCAACAACTGAAGGACTGGAACGTTTCATTCAAATTTTTAACGAATCGGAACGCGATTCCGTCCGTTTGATTCTTTCAGGCTCATTGGTTGGCATCCTGTTCCAGAAGCTTCTAGCGGGAACCGATGGTCAGCATATTCCAGCAACGGAGTATTTCGAAAACCAAGGACTCATTCGACGGCTCATTCGAGAAAACCGGATCAACGAGTTACGAGATTTCATCCAAGATAAAACTCAAGATCATCAGTCCTCTTTCCTACAAAATTTGGTCGATTTGGCAAAGAATGGTTGGATCACAGAAGAAACGGCCCGTCAGAATTTATCGAATCCCCAAGACTTCCAACGCGCAATGAAAGGCATTCGCTGAAATCAGCCCCGTTATGAGCATCGAACATTCAGAACCCGACCTTCTAGACTTGCTGAGGCAGGCTCAAGAATATGGAGCCTCTGATATCCACCTAGCCGCCGAGCATCCTCCGCTCGCCCGTATCAACGGCTATCTTACGCCGCTGCAGGAAACCTCGATCGAAGCAGATACTCTGCGCAGTATTATCCAGAGCGCTCTCACGGAAGTTCAGAGGTCACGACTTGAGGAAACCCTAGAACTGGATTTCATTTTAGAAGTCGATGGCCTTGGTCGTTTTCGGGGAAACGCCCACTATGCTCGAGGTCAAATGGGAGCAACCTTGAGACTCATCCCCGGGCACGTTCAAGAGATTCTCGAATTGGGCCATGAAGAATCTGTCCTTAAAATTTGTGATATGGATGCAGGCCTCGTTTTGATTACGGGCACCACCGGATCAGGAAAAAGCACTACCCTTTCCTCGCTTGTTCAAACAATCGCTGCACGCAGGGCAGGTATGATCATGACCATCGAAGATCCCATCGAGTTCATCCTTCATAGTAATCTTGCTTTGATCAAACAACGTGAGATTGGGCATGATACTCGCTCTCACCTCCAAGCACTCAAACATGTTCTACGGCAAGATCCCGACATCATTGTTATTAGCGAAATGCGGGACAGAGATACGATTCAGGCTGCCATTACTGCTGCCGAAACAGGCCATCTTGTCATTAGCACGCTGCACACGATAGACGCACCCAAATCCATTGATCGGATGGTGGACGTATTCCCAGCAGATCAGCAAAACCAAATCATTACCCAACTCGCATCAACCTTGAGAGGAGTTCTCTCCCAACGCTTACTTCCTGGCAAAGCGGACGGGGACCGGGTTTTGGCTTCCGAATTGATGTTCATCAATGATGGGATCCGTGCCTGTATTCGAGACCGAAAGCCTCAACAGATTCTCGGCCTCATGGAAATCGGTAAACGAGAAGGAATGTTCACCTTGGACCACAGCTTAGCCAAACTCGTTGAATCTGGGCAAATTTCTCATGAGCTAGCTTCCATGCACGCACGAGATCCTGCAGGTTTGCCAGCCGAGCCCAAAGAGCGCAAAAAACTATTTGGTTTATAGTTCCCTCGAAGAGCGTTGGGACGATCTAAATTCTATGAAGAAGGCCCGGGAACAACAGCCTAGTCTCATTGGATATGGTGAGAACAATTGGCTACTTCGATGGCAAGACGAAGCTAGTTTCCGGTTAGATGCTCGTCGCCTACTTGATGCCTTGGCGATATTTCCACCAACACATCTATTGGAATTTGTCCCGGGCTTTCAAACCTTGCTTCTTATTCACTCACAACCCGTTAGTGAAAAATACATTAGAGACTGGCTGAAAAAGGCACTCAATCACAATCCCTCAACCTCCTCGGATCCACAGACTCATGTCATTTCCGTAGACTATTCGGGCGAGGACCTAGAAGCGCTTGCCAGAGAAAAGGGCTTAAGCACTCAAGAGATCATTCGGCTCCACGCAGAAACTTCGTACACCGTTCTACTTCTTGGATTTTCCCCGGGGTTTCCCTACCTCGGCCCACTTTCCAACATCCTACACACGCCAAGAAAAGACTCACCTCGCAAACGAATCCGACCTGGCTCCGTTGCCATCGGAGGACCACACACAGGCATCTATACGGTCGAGAGCCCGGGCGGTTGGCATATCATCGGACACACACAGGAACGACTATTCTTTCCCGAAAAAATGGAAGCGAATGACCTATCCACCAATGAAATCTTTCGCTTGAATCCGGGTGATCTCGTCAAATTTGAAGCCGTCTCCTCATGAACGTTGCCCGACTTTTAGACCCTGGACTTTCTGCAACATTTCAGGACAGTGGCCGACCAGGCTGGAGGCGATTTGGCGTGCCGGCCTCTGGTGCCATGGATCACCATTCGGCTATATGGGCAAATCGACTTCTGAATAATCCCGATCACGTGCCCGTCATCGAATTCCTACTTCAAGGTGCTGAGATCGAAATATTGCAAGACTGCTGGATGGCTATCACCGGGGCAGAATCCAATGGTCCCATTCCTACCGGAACAGCAACGCTCTTCTTCAAAGGCGATCGAATACGGTTTCCTCGCAACCTCCACGGTGTTTGGATCTATCTCGCGGTAGCCGGAGGATGGCAAACGAAGTCTTGGCTTGGAAGCGCTTCCGTTTACGCCCGCGCCTTGATGGGAAAGCCTCTAGGCAAAGAGCAAAAACTAGTCTCCATGCCGAATAACCTTTCCCCATTTCCAGCGGCTGTTATGTCTCGTCGACTTAAACCCGAGGAACTGACCAAAGGAGCTAGCGACAATGTGTTCTTTCTAGATAAAGGCCCTCAATTCCAAGACTTTCCGGAACGTTCTCAAACCTGCCTTGTAGAATCCGAATGGCAAGTCAGCACACATTCAGACCGAACAGGCTATCGATTGGAAGGTCCATCTCTCGAATCAGGTCCTGAAATCACGAGTGAACCTGTCCTTCCTGGTTCATTTCAAATTCCCGGCAATGGTCAACCAATTGTTACCATGCCGGACGGCCCGACCGTCGGAGGCTATCCAAAAATTGCTTACCTTGAACCCAAACAGCGGTGGCAGCTTGCCCAATGTGCTCCAGGAACGAAAATAAAATTCCAATGGAAGTAAACTTGATCATTAACTGCGACCTCGGAGAAAACGAGCCTCCCACGTTGACAGCGAAACTCATGCCTTGGATTGATGCTGCAAATATTGCATGCGGAGGTCATGCGGGTTCTAAAGATTCCATGAAGCGCTGCTTAGATCTTTGTTTAGAACACAGCGTCTTTCCAGGCGCCCATCCGGGTATTGATGCCGAGTTCGGACGTGGAACCTCGCTACCCAGACCGAAAGAATTCTCCGAACTCCTCAATCAACAGTGGAACGATTTATCTCAAGTTGCCGAAAAGATCGGGACGAAACTCCATCATATCAAACTCCATGGAAGTCTCTACCATGCAGTAGAAAACGATAGCGCTTTTCAAGAAATCTACATCGACTTCCTGGCCAACCAGGCCGTATCACCCGTTGTCTTAAGTCGCAGTGGCGGAATGTTCGCCCAAAGATGCAAAGACCACCGGCTCCCCGTCTGGGAAGAACTGTTTGCCGACCGAGCTTATCTCGAAGACGGTCAGCTAGCACCGAGAAACCAAGAAAACGCAATCATTCACGATCCGTCTGAGGTAGGCGAGCGCATCTCCGACTGGTTGAGCAATCATTCCATGAAAACCATTAATGGAAATTCCATAACTCTTTCAGGCCAAACCCTCTGCGTCCACTCCGATTCTCCTCAATCTTTAGAAATCGCAAGAAAATTGAACGCCTTAATAAACTCTTAGATTTCTAGTTGATTCTTTCTTAACGCTTTGCTTCAATCTTAGCCCGTTCGCGGCGGTCGTTTAGTGGTAGGACTCCAGCCTTCCAAGCTGGTAGCGAGAGTTCGATTCTCTCTCGCCGCAAATATTTCTTAAAATCTTTTCTCCGACAGATAATCTTCGATGATCCTAAGGGTTGTAGTCGCTAAAAGAGCGTGACTTCTCTGCCTAGTTTCTTCATGTTGAGGCATTTTCTGATCCACCTTGCCTTGCTTACTGCGCTAATTTAAGTCCAAGAAACCTCGGAATCTCACCCGAGAATGTAAC
>JBCCKK010000151.1:0-8034 GCA_039027395.1 Verrucomicrobiota bacterium
CCTTATTTTTCTCGCAATCTCTTGCTCAAAGCCCCGAGACGACGCTTCCCCCCGCTATTAGAGATCCGAAGGCCTCTCTCAGAAACGCCCCCGAAGAACCCCCTCCTCCTCCGTCGCTGACTGTTGCCTTTGAGTTTGAGGGAATTCCCCAGGCACTTATCAACCGCTGGTCCGACGAAAACCAAGTCAAGGTCATTCAAAAACCTCTGCAATTCGATGAAGCCGAAAATATTACCGAACCCGCAGATCTTTACATCCTGACGCCTCGCACGATTCCTCAGTTTATCGAAAATCAATGGGCCGCCGCTTGGAGCGAATCTCCTGACAAAGCTTCGATCAATCCCACATTCACTAATCACCGCTTCGACCCCCAGAATGAATACGCGCTACCTTGGAGATGGACGCCCATGGTTCTTCTGAAGCACAAGCCAGTTAAAACCGACCCCAATCAAACGCCTCCACCACCTCCACAATTCGATCCTACACTTGATCCTGTTCCATTGGATGCAGCACTCCGTGCCCACCTCATCGGCCAAACTTTTGAAGTCAGCGATATTTCCGATTACTTACCCGATTCTAAGGCCTACCAAGTGGTTTGGGATACATTTAGAGAAAAGAAACTCGAAACAGCATGGCTTCCTGCAGCCTATCTAATCCAAAATACACCCGACTCTAAACAGACGTTCTGGAGTTGGAGTATTCCGCACCAAAGTACGGTTATTTTTTTCGACCATCTTCTTATTTCGCCTGAACCGGAGATGCCGGAGGAAGCTTTATCATTAGCAAAATACCTTCTCCAATCGGAGCAGCAGAAGATGATCATGCAACAGAGTGGCTATCTCCCTGTCGTTAGCTCCTTAGGAAAAGAGCTCCAATCCAGCACGATTCCTTTGCCTCCAGGAAACTGGATCCATCAAAGCCAGTTCATTCTTCTTAAACCACTTCCCAAACCTGAGCCTGAGGACGCAGCACCAGCCGATGAAATCACTCCAGGAACTCGGTTTAACTTGGAAGATTCTGAGTCGCCTTCTCCAGCACCCGAAATAGCTCCTCCGGCCCAAACGGTTTATTAATAAATCCTTCAACGTGAGGCATATCTTCGAAGTTCAGCACGAACCCACTCGTAACGAAGATCTTTACTTCGGGAAGTTGGGATCTCAGCTGCTGAATCAATTCTGCTCCATGCACGCCCGGCATTGTCCAATCTGTAATAATCCAGTCGATCTGACCTTTATACCGTTCGGCTAAACTCAAAAGCTCATCACCATCTTCAGCCACTACCGGATCAATATCTTTTTCTCCCAGAGCTTCAATCAACACTTCTCGACAAAGTTCTTCATCATCTGCAATCACCACCTTGCCTTCGGGGCACTGGAAGACGGGCGTTTCTCGACTAAATCCTTGATCTGTAATGGTCTCAATCGATGAAATCGGAAGATAGAACGTAAACATGGCTCCTCCCCCTGGATGGTTTCGCGCTTCGATCGAACCTTTATGCTGTTGCAAAATCCCGCTCGACGTTGAAAGTCCAAGCCCTGTTCCCTGGCCGGGCATCTTCGTTGTAAAAAACGGCTCGAAAAGATGCTCCATATCATCGTCGGGAATACCCAGTCCGGTGTCTCTCACTTCGCAAAAGACATCACTATCAATCTTCCCCGTTCGAACCATGATTTTACCTCTGCCATCAATCGCATCTTTAGCATTTAGAATGAGGTTCAGTATGACTTGCTGAATTTGCCCTTCATCCATTTGAACCCTAGGTAACCGTTCACTTAGATTCACTTCCATTCGAACCCCTGAGCCAATCGCTGATTCAGCAAGGGTCACCGTCTTTTCTACGATCGTATTTAAATTCCCCGGCTTGAGGTCTAAAACATTGAGACGACTCGCTCCTAGAAGCTGGTTCACGATACGGGACCCCCGTTCCGAAGCTTCCAAAATCTTTGAGGAGCGCTCTCGATTTCCGGTATCGAGATTAAGCCGTCGCAGGTTAGCAGAGATCACATGCAACAGGTTATTGAACTCGTGAGCAACCCCACCCGCCATCCGGCCTAGTGCTTCCATTTTACTTGAAAGGCGCATGCGTTCTGATTGATGACGCTGAAGATAAGCAGCACTGAAGATGTCCGCTGTCAGTTTAAGCGTATCAAGAATCCCTGCATCAAAAACGGTCTCTTCGTCATCCTCAGCAATGACAATCAGTCCTGTGATTTGCCCCTCCGTTAACATCGCAACCACGATCAACTGAACGAGTCCTTTCTCGTTCATCCAACCATAAAACTGAGATGACGTATCGTTACCGTGAATAATGACCACATCCCCTCGATTCAGTTGTTTGCGATATTCAACAAAATCCATGCGATCCAAATCATTCATTCGAAACGGTTGCGTTTCATCCAACCCCAAACCCAGGGTAACAAAGATTTTTCGCTGGTTCCCGGCACGTGTCGAAACGTCTTCAACCACCGCGTACATTTTATCGAGATCCAGCAATCCCTTTAATCTTCCAAGCAAGTCTTCATAGATGTCTTGAACAGGACCTTGACCCAACAATTTATCTGCCGCTTCCACGACGGTATTGAGAACCGAGTCACGAACACGCAGCGACTCCAAAGCGGCAAATCGGTCTTCATTCGCCTTCATTCGCTGAGCACTCCGCAGTCGAACAAAAATAGCAAAGACAGTTCCTAACATAATTGCCAAGGAAATCATCATGACACCCAAGTCTTCCATCGAATAGAAGCTCAGCTGCACTGCGTTTGCATCTAAAGCGATAATAAGGAAACACCCCTGATCTAGGTCGTCTGTTGGGGTGGTATCCATTCGGGCGTAGATAAACTCCATCTCCTCGGATGGAGGAGTCAGAAAACTCATGGATTCTGTTGTAAAAATCTCCCAATCACTAATCGTAATAGCCTCATCGCCTAAAACCCGTAAGAGATAGGGTTGATGCCTTCGATGCAGGTAGTCCACTTGCCGATGTTTCAATGAATCATACACGTTGATGGCATTCACCTCTCCGTCGGCTCGCATCTTAACCACGCCGGCCCCAATCACATCGGGATGTGAACTCACCAGCGCACGGAGATATCGTGAACTTTCGCCCCCTGAAAGATCGGGGTAATCATCAAGCATATCGACTGCATTGATCGCCATGCTTACATACTGACGAGCAATCGCCTCTCTCAACTGATTCTTGGCAGTCGACGTGAGCAACCAAAGAATCAACATAGCCGTCGAGGTATACACCGACCAAAAGAGTAGGGCGTCCAAGTAGTGCCCTGGGTTGATTACCTTGAATTTAAACTTCGAAGACTTTTCGATAGATCTCATGGATTGCGCTTTCTCCGCAATTCTTCAATTGCTTCCAAACGTTCTCGAATTTTAGTTTCGAACCCACGATTACTCGGCTCAAAGTATTCTGGACAGATAAACATCTTCTTAGGAGCGATTCCATCCTCATAGTTGTGAGCATATTGATAACCGTCTCCTCGCCCCAGCTTTTTGGCACTCGCGTAGCTCGTGTCCTTGAGCGCTGTAGGAATTTCGAGAGTCCTTCCTTTTTTAATATCCGCGATCGCTTTATTGATCGCTGCATAAGCGCGGTTGCTTTTAGGAGCAGTTGCAAGATAGATAGTCGTTTCGGCCAAAGGGATTCGTGCCTCAGGTAGTCCAATGAACTCAACCGCTTGTTGACAAGACACAGCTAACTGAAGCGCTCGGGGATCCGCTAGCCCAACATCCTCCGCTGCTGAAATTACCAACCGGCGCGCAATAAATCGAATATCTTCTCCAGCCTCTAACATCTTAGCCAACAGATAAATTGCCGCATCGGGCTCACTTCCTCGAATTGTTTTTATGAATGCCGAGATCGTATCGTAATGCTGATCTCCATCGCGATCATACTGAACCGATTTCTTCTGAATCGACTCTTCCACTACTTCCTGAGTGATACGCAGACTCTCCGTATCTGTAGAACTCGAAAGCACCGCAATTTCTAATGCATTTAACGCACGCCGACTGTCTCCTTCACAGATTTCAGAAAGAAATAGAAGGGCTTCCCGGTCTATTTCAACCTTTTGCGAGCCATAACCTCGCTCTTCGTCGTTGAGCGCCTGCCGGATGACACTTTGAATCTCTTCCCGACTTAAGGACTTGAGTTCAAACAACTGCATTCGCGAAATCAAAGCCGAATTGACTGCAAAGAATGGATTCTGAGTTGTTGCGCCAACTAGTTTGATTCTGCCTGCTTCTAAATGGGGAAGAATCGCATCTTGCTGTGCCTTATTAAACCGATGAATTTCATCAATGAGAACCACTGTCGACTTTTGGGATGCATCCCAGTATTGCTGGGCAATTTCAATCGTTTTCCGGAGTTGTCCAACGGTCGCCTCAACCGCATTGAGCGCGACAAACCGATTCTCGGTCATATTGGCAATACAATGGGCAAGCGAGGTCTTTCCTGTTCCTGGTGGACCATGCAAAAGGACTGCAGAAATTCGATCGCTGGTGATTAATCGATGGAGAAGCTTTCCCTCCGCTAAAAGGTGCTTTTGCCCAATAAATTCATCCAGATGCCGAGGACGCATGCGGTAGGCTAAGTTTTGCCTCGCATCTCGTTGACTTACCGATCCTTCGGGAGCCAATGCGTCCGTTCCGAAAAGATCCTCCATTTAAATAGCATAGGGATCTTGGCCGTTCTGCCTACTCCAATTTGAGTATGCGTCCCCGAGTTCGGGTCTCTTCAGGATCAAAAAGATGCATGAGTTTGGGAGCAATCTCCTCAGGAGCCGCGCCCCCAGTATGCATTTCGGTATCCATAAATGGAGGTTCGACCGCGTTAACGAGAATGTTATTTGTCTTGTTTTCAAAAGCAGTTGCCTTGGTGAGCGAATCAAGTGCACATTTAGAGGCACAGTAGCCTGCAGCGCCTGGGTAGTGTTTAAGTGGAGCACTAATGTTAACCACACGGCCGTAATTGGCATCGACCATAGAAGGCAGAAACGCCCTAAGAAGTAAGTAAGGGCCTCTCAAATTTGTAGCAAACGTTTCATCCCAATCTAAAATTTGAGTTTCCTGGAGTTTGGAGTTTTCGGGAAAGATCCCTGCATTATTGACTAAAATGTGAAGCTGGCCGAATTCACTAAGGGTTTCTTGAGCGATTTCATCAACATCCATTGACGATGACACATCTTTAGCCATCAACTTTTTAGGAACCGTTTCTCCTATATGCTGCGCAGTCTCCTCTAACTTTTCCTGGCGGCGACCCACAAGAACCAATTGACACCCCGCTCGGGCTAATTCGAGGGCAATGGCTCGACCGAATCCAGTTCCAGCACCTGTAACCAATGCTACATGACCTTTAATATCCATGATAATTAGTAACACGGATTTTCTATCCTGCAGCTCGAGGCCGTAAAAAAATTTGAGACAAGATATATCTCAAATTCAATAAATGGGCACCTCAACTCGATATTTTCAGATTTTGCGAAGAAAGAGGCATCGTAATTTGTACTTGGGAATCAAACGACAAATCAGTAACAATGCTGTTAATGTCCGAATCTAGCTCCGAAACTGCTATTCCGATTTCGATCGTTATTCCCGTTTTCAACGAGTCAGGCAATCTTCGCCCCCTCATCCAAGAGCTGACAGAAATCTTAGAGAAACTCCAGGACGACGCAGAAGTCATCCTGGTGGACGACGGAAGCTCGGACGATACGTCCTCTCGGTTTGACTCCATCATCAAAGATATCGATTCAACGTTCAGATCAAGATTCCAGCTCATCCGTCTACGCAGGAATTATGGCCAGACCACCGCGTTCATGGCAGGCATCGACACGGCTCGCGGTGAAATCATGATTTTAATGGATGGAGATCTACAAAATGATCCGGCAGATATTCCTCGCTTACTCAAACGACTTGACGAGGGTTTCGATGTTGTTTCGGGATGGCGAAAGCACCGGAAAGACCCTTGGTTCAGCAAACAGCTTCCCAGTTGGATAGCTAACCGGATTATTTCAGCGTTGTCTCGGGTATCGATTCATGATTACGGATGCAGTCTAAAAGCCTACCGCCGCAGTGCAATTAGCGGTTTCCGCCTCTACGGCGAGATGCACCGTTTTATCCCGATCTATGCCCGATGGCAGGGAGCAAAAATTTCCGAAATCACTGTTAATCACCGCCCTCGAGTTTCTGGAAAATCCAACTACGGCCTCACTCGCACGTTTAAAGTTGTTATGGATCTGATCGTCGTGATCTTTCTCCACGAATATCAACAGAAACCTATGTATGTTTTCGGATTCGCCGCATTAGTCTCGCTCGCAACAGGAGGAGCTGCTGGTCTACTTGCTTTTTACTATAAGTTTTTTGGGGATAAGTCGCTCATCCAAACCCCACTTCCTCTACTTTGTGTAATGTGCTTCCTAACGGCTGTGATGTGCTTTCTCATGGGACTTCTTGCCGAACTCTTAATTCGGATCTATTACGAATCGCAAGACAAGCGAACTTACGTTATCACAAAAACTCTTTAGATTCTTATGTGTGGTATCGCTGGCTTTTTTGGGGAAGGCACCCAAGCCACCATCGATCAAATGACCGATGCCTTGGCCCATCGCGGGCCGGATGGCCGAGGCACTTGGAAACATCCCAAGAAACCTCTCTACCTTGGACATCGGAGGCTTTCAATTGTCGATCTCGAAGGCGGAGCCCAGCCCATGCAAACCGTTCATCCCCGGTTAGTTATCACATACAATGGAGAGCTCTATAATCATCGAGAACTTCGGCAAGAACTCACCAAAGCAGGGCATCAATTCACGTCTTCTCATTCAGACACTGAGGTCATCCTACGAGCCTATGCGGAGTGGGGACCTTGGATGGTCGACCGCTTCAACGGGATGTGGGCATTTGCGCTGTATGATTTCGAAAAGGATCGAGTTCTGCTGAGCCGCGATCGGTTTGGCCAAAAACCGCTCTTCTATCATGTTGGTGACTACGAGCTCATTTTTGCATCTGAATTAAAGGCCCTAATGCAGTCACCTAGAATTGATCGATCCGTTTCAGAGACCGGATTGATCAAATATTTTTCTCACGGGTTTATTCCAGCGCCCCATACGTATATAAAGGGTGCAAACAAGCTGCCAGCGGGACACCAACTGCTCTTTGATATTGGGACAGGGGAGTATGAGATTCAAAGATACTGGGAATATCAAATGGAGGCGGACCCAGAGCATCTGCAACGGTCAACATCGAGTCTTGCCCAGGAATTCAAAGAACTTCTCCAACAGTCGATCCAACGTCGCCTGGTGGCTGACGTTCCCGTGGGCTGTTTTTTAAGTGGTGGCATCGATTCCAGCACCGTATCGAAGTTGGCCGTCGATATCTCTGGAGCCGAACACATGAAAACATTTAGTATCGGCTTTCGTGAAAGCAGTTTTGACGAAAGCCGCTACGCGCAAACTGTTGCTGATGCATTAAGAACCGACCACCTTTGTGAAGTCCTTTCTCTAGATCAATCCAAAGAGCTACTGCCCAAGATTATCCAACAACTCGATGAACCCCTTGGGGATCCCTCTCTCCTGCCAACCTACCTCGTCAGCAAAGTGGCTCGAAGTAAAGTAAAAGTCGTCTTAGGAGGTGATGGAGCAGACGAGCTCTTCTCCGGCTATGACCCGTTTCGAGCACTCGCTCCTTCACGACTCTATCAGTCATTCATCCCCCAATTTCTTCACTCACGGATTCGAGAGGTAATGGAACTTCTTCCGGTATCCCATAGAAATATGAGTCTCGATTTCAAGATCAAGCGCACGCTTCGCGGTCTCAGCTATCCTCCACACCTTTGGGCCCCGCTCTGGATGTCTCCATTAGATTTACCACTACTCGAGCAGCTCTTTGGGCGCTCGTTGGAGGTAGAAGATGTTTATTCAGAGGCAATTACAGCATGGAATGTAGGATTTCGGTCAAAGAATTGGCATGATGCATTGACTCAATTTTATGTTAGACTCTATTTACAAGATAATATCTTGGTGAAGATTGATA
>JBCCKK010000152.1:0-8005 GCA_039027395.1 Verrucomicrobiota bacterium
ATTGGGGTTAACCGGAATGAGAGGGCGAAATCCTTGCCCCAACTGGCGGACACGCTTGGAGATCATGTTGATGAGAACTTGGGGGTTTTCAACCTTGCTCAAAGCCGCTTCAACCAACTCTTTTTTCGTGGATAAATGTGTCATAATAAAAATAGCCCAGAAGTCTCTCATGAAACGGAACGAGTGCAAGTGCAAAATAGGGCCTTGTGTTCGGAAGGTTTCGTTGTATAGATACTGGGTGTTCTCTCTAGAGTGGTTAACAGATCTACCGATTCGATCCTTTCATGAGGGGGAGCGAATCATTTCTGAGGGGACACGTTCTGAGACTCTGTTGTTTCTTAAAAAGGGGCGTGTAGAGGTAGTTCGAGAAATGACCCGGGTAGCCGTAATCCGGACCCAGGGAAGCGTCATCGGGGAGCTTTCGATCCTTTTAAACCGTCCAACAACGGCTGAGGTTTTCGCACTAGAGGATACGGAGTTTTTTGTTGCTGAGGATCCGCTCGATTTTCTACGGAAAAATCCAGAGGTTAATCTACAGGTTTCGCGCACACTTGCTTATCGGCTTAATGCAGCCTCCGAGTATCTTGTCGACGTTAAAGACCAATTGAATGGGTGTTCCGACCATGTTGGAATGGTCGATGGAGTTTTAGGTGCCATTTTGCATCGAGATCTCAAAAGAAAAGTTGAAGCCTGACTCGGGCGAGTCCCCTAGGCGAATGAAGCGTGTTCGCTTCCCTCAAGACCTCTCCATACCAAAGTCTGGGACTCTAGTTCAATAGTGATTGTCGCGGGAACTTCTCCCGTTTTTCGACCTCCATTGATGACGACGGTTTCACCGATTCGGTCGATCCAAGATCCATCGGCATGGTAAGGGGCGTTGTGGATATGGCCACTGAGAACGAATTCAGGTTGATATTTATTGATCCATTCAACGATCGTTGGGTCTCCAAGGTGCTTTTTGCCATTCCAGCTTGTTTTGGATCCTTGGGGAGGTGCGTGGTGTGCCCATAGGGTGACTCGATAGTCATTAGGAATATACTGGTGTTCAAGCCACCGGGCTACTTCGTCTCGCTGTGCCAGGTTTTGCCACCAAGGAAAGGCTAAAACCCGGATACGCTCACCTTCATGGCAGCTTTGATCGACGGTTAGATTAGGGATGAGCATGTCCTGTAACCACTCTGTCGTGCGAGTCCCATCGCCCTCGTCTACTAAATCATGATTCCCTGAGCATGCGACAAGTGGAGTTTGAGCGCAGATCTTTCGGAAATATTGTTCTACGACGCTTGCCTGGATGTCTGGATCGACATAGGAGCCAAGCTCCATGAGGTCCCCAGCAATAACAATTAGATCGTAGCTTTCAGCGTTTTGGACGAGCCAATCAAATTGCTTCAGCCTGTAGTGGAGGTCGGAAACAACCAGAATCTTCATAAAGCCCTCCTTAAGAAAAGACGATAGAACGACAAAGGCAATCCGGAAACGTAGGCCAAGTCGATTTTTTTTCGTTTTACCCACGTTCTTCTATTGCCAGAACAGCCTGCTTACGATTACTATTTTCAGCTCTTCGCGAGTCGTTTATCGCAAAGATCCTAATCGAGACACATCTCGTGCAAGCGAGGTGGATTAGACTATGTGTCAATGGCATGTATCTCAAGGTCTTGATTGAAATGCCATCGGGGCGTATCCCGCGGATGCGGGATTGGTAGAGCGCATGTTAATTACATGTGTGAGCCAAGTTCCGATACAGACGCCATCGGGGCGTAGCTCAGCTTGGTAGAGCGCTAGCTTTGGGAGCTAGATGTCGCACGTTCGAATCGTGTCGCCCCGACCATTAAAATCTCTAGGCCTCTATGTTTTATACCTACGTGCTGCAAAGTAGAAAAAACGGTAAAAGCTATGTTGGTTCTTGTGCAGACCTCGAAGAGAGACTATCTCGGCATGACAGTGGCCGAGTCAAGTCAACGAAATCTGGAATACCTTGGGAAGTTGTTCACTTCGAAAGATTCGAATCTCGGTCTGAAGCGATGGCCAGAGAGAAATTTTATAAAACTGGGAAAGGGCGCCAGGAAATAAAGCAATACCTAGACGTGTAGAGCGGTCGCCTGTGGCGACATGTCACACGTTCGAATCGTGTCGCCCCGACCATTCCCTATTCTTAATTTGTTTTAATCGCCGTCTCGTCTATTCGTTGAGGGCCATGGAAGAAAACCGGAAATTGGTAGCTGTCATCGATATCGGAAGTAACAGTATTAAGCTGTTGGTGGCTGCTACCGATGAGAATGGTGGAATCGATACGATTCACTTCGAGACCGATGAAACTCGGATAGGTGGCTTTCTAGGCGGAGAAAGTCAGGAAATGACAAAAGAAGCGATGCGAGCCGGGGTCATGAGCGTCGAGTCTCTTGTGAAGAAAGCCGGAGAGTATTATCCCGAACGGGTAGCTATTATTGCAACAAGCGCCGTAAGAGATGCTCAAAACCAAGAAGTGTTTTGCCGCTGGATTCAGGAAGTAACGGGAGGGGCTGTTGATATCTTAAGTGGAGAAGAGGAGGCTCGTTTGGTAGGGTTGGGAGTTTCGTGCGATCCGGCTTTGAAAGGAAAACGAGATTTCTATCAGATGGACCAAGGGGGAGGGAGTCTGGAACTCGTAGAATATCGAAACTGTGCGCATAAAAACATGGTGAGCCTGCCCCTCGGTGCGGTTCGATTGTTTCGCCAATTTCAGTCGGAGAGTTTAGAGGCGATGACCTCGAAACAGATGAATGCCATTGCCGATTGGGTAGACGAGTGGATAGGAAAAACGAAATGGTTGGCAGGAGTTAAAACTCCGATGCTCGTAGGCACGGGCGGGGCACTAACTCTGACTCGTGTAACGCTCGCGCAGGAACAAGGAAAGAAGCTTGCAGATTTTTCACCAGTTCTCACTCGAGAACAACTTGATTCCTTCTTCCAGCGTATTGCTGCTTTATCGGTAGAAGATCGGGTCAAAAAAGTAAATCTTCCGGTAGCTCGCGCCGATATTTTACCGGCAAGTTTAGCGGCAATTCTGCGAGTGATGCATCATTTTGAAGCCAAGTCGATTGTGCATTCGTTTTACAACCTTCGCTACGGTTACGCCTACGAGCTATTGTTTTCGAAATCCTAGAGAAACTTTAGCATTCGCCGAATTGGGGCAGGTAACGGGAGATCTGTTAACTGATTCATTGGAATCCAGGACCCATCGGGCGGTGACTGTTTCCACTGAGCTTCAATAACTGTGGCTTCGATACGGAATCGCGTGATGGTAAATTTAAGGTCACCAAGGGCTTTACCTGATTTCATCGTGTCCGAGCTGTATTCGGGAAGGCGGTGAAATCCTTTCCAGCGGCCTGGAGTTTCAGGCGCTTGCATCCATAGCGATTTTCCCTCGCGAAGGATTGCATAGGTGATTTGAAGTCGGGTGGCTTTGGTGCGAGTTCGTTTGGGCAGTGCTTCAGGATTCTCTGCGGTGCAAAAGGATTGAACAGGGCAAATCAAACACTGTGGCTTTTTAGGAGTGCAGATAGTCGCGCCCAGCTCCATCAAGGCTTCATTGTGAATGTCAGGGGTTCGTTTCGGGACTAGAACAGCCGCAATATTCCACAATTGCTTCTGCACTGACGTCGACTTGATTTCTTCCTCAATATTGAAGATACGGGCGAAGATTCGTTCCACATTGCCATCGAGAAGAGGAACCGATTGGCCAAAGGCAAATGAGGTAATTGCGCCAGCGGTATAAGGGCCGATACCAGGCAGTGCTTTTAGTAACTCCAAATCACTGGGGAGAACGCCTTGGTGTTCATAAACGACGGTTTTAGCAAGGCGATGCAAATTTCTAGCCCGAGAATAATAACCCAGACCTTCCCAGGCTTTCAGGACCTCGGGTTCGCCTGCTTCGGCGAGGTACTTCCAATCTGGAAACTGTTTTAACCAACGCTCGAAGTAAGGAATCACCGTGATCACCTGAGTCTGTTGAAGCATAAACTCCGAAATTACTACGGTGTAAGGGGTGCGATTGGATCGCCAAGGAAGTGAGCGGGCGTTCTTCTTAAACCAGGAAGCTAGAGCCTTTTGAAAGGGCTTAGGATCTTCGAGAGGGTGCAGAGGGCTTGCCACGGACAAAAAGAAACGTTGAATTTAAATCAAAAGAAAGGAGATTAGTCCGCTATGATTTTAGTGATTTCGGAGCCAACGGGACTCGAACCCGCAACCTCTGCCGTGACAGGGCAGCGCTCTAACCAATTGAGCTATGGCTCCTGAGGAAGGAAAAACGTACCGAAGTGGATCAAGACACGCAAGTTTTTTATCAATGTCAGCGATGCGGAAACTGCTGCCGGTGGCCTGGGTTTGTAAAATGTACGGATCGCGACATTGATGCGATGGCATCGCTTTTTTCGATGACGTCGGAAGCGTTTATTGAAACGTATATGGATTTTCATCCCAATCGAAGTGGTCTCGTTCTGAAAAATAAGGAAAATGGAGAGTGCATTTTTCTTGAAGGTGTGAATCATTGTCGGGTTCAACACGCAAAACCTTATCAGTGCAAAGGGTTTCCGAATAGTTGGAATTTTTCGGGCTGGCAGAAGGTGTGCGAGGCGATCCCTGTTCCAGTGAAACCAGAGCATGAAAAAGGAATATGATTATCTAGTCTTGGGGAGTGGTATCGCGGGTTTAACCTGTGCCCTCCGCTTAGCCGAAGGTGGTACGGTAGCTGTTATCACGAAAAAGAATAAGACGGAATCGAATACGAATTACGCACAAGGGGGGATAGCCTGTGTCACCTCAGAAGAAGACACCTTCGAGATGCATGTTGCCGATACCTTGAATGCCGGGGATGGATTATGCAAAGCTTCGGTGGTTCGAGATATTATCGCCGACGGGCCAGCGCGTATTCAGGAGCTTGTTGACTTGGGAGTCAGATTTACGGAGCGTGAAAATGCTCGAAATGGTGAATACGATTTAGGCAAGGAAGGAGGACACAGTAAACGGCGAGTACTGCATGCAGAGGACATGACGGGTCGAGAGATCGAACGTGCTCTTCTCCAGGCAATTGATGATCATTCAAACATTGAAGTAATGGAAAACCAATTTGCTGTCGACCTCATTACGACTCAAAAAATTGGACATAAGGGAGCCAACCGTTGTATCGGCGCATACGGGCTCAATCGAGAAAATGGTCAAGTAACGACATTCTCGGCAAGGGCAATCATTCTTGCGACTGGAGGATGCGGTAAGTGCTATCAGTATACAACCAATCCCGATATCGCAACGGGGGACGGGCTTGCGATGGCTTACCGGGCTGGGGCTGAAGTTGCTAATATGGAATTTATCCAGTTTCATCCGACGTGTTTGTATCATCCATTTTCCAAATCGTTTCTGATTTCGGAAGCGCTACGAGGCGAAGGTGGTATTCTAGTGGATGCTCAAGGCCGGGAGTTTGTAAAAGAATATGACACAAGGGGTTCGCTTGCCCCAAGGGATATCGTGGCGCGGGCGATTGATGCAGAAATGAAAAAGACCGGGGTTGATTGTGTTTTCCTAGATATGACAAGCAAGTCCGAGGAATTTATGAAGAACCGGTTTCCCAATATTTACGAGTATTGTGCTAAGTTGGGACTGAAGATCGACAAAGAACCGATACCCGTTGTGCCAGCAGCTCATTATCAATGTGGAGGTGTTTTAACCGATACGTCGGGTGTAACCAACATTCAAGGACTCTACGCGATCGGAGAAGTTGCCTGTACGGGGCTGCATGGGGCAAACCGATTAGCAAGCAACTCACTGTTAGAAGCGGTTGTTATTTCTAAACGTGCCGCCGAACACTGTTTATCGTATTCGAAAGATTTGAAATGTGAGCTCGAACTACCGGAATGGGAGACTGGGGATGCTCACGATCCAGATGAAATGGTTGTCGTGAGCCACAACTGGAAAGAAATTCGTCAGTTGATGTGGGATTATGTGGGGATTGTAAGGACGGACAAACGCTTAAAGAGGGCAGCAAATCGGTTAGCTTTATTACAGCAAGAGATTTTGGAATATTATTGGGATTTTAAAATTACGGTGGATCTCCTGGAGCTTAGAAACCTGTCGCTTGTATCGTCATTAATTGTTGAATCGGCACGACAACGGCGCGAAAGCCGTGGGTTGCATTATACTCTCGACTATTCAGATAAATCGGAGCAGATCCGCGACACAGTTTTGGAACCTGGAATCAACTTACTTAACGCGCGCTAGCGAATACGAACTTTCTCGATTGCCGTGACCCGTCCGTTGGTGAATTCGACGACTTTTTCACTCACTGGGACTTTAACCCGAACTCGCCGATAGAAAACTTGTCCGGTTGTGGGATCTCGGTAGTCACGATTTTGATAAACAGAATCGTATTCTATATAAGTCCAAACATCGCTTCGCCCATTCTCATCAGTGCGAAAGGCAGTCTCATCTGGCTTGCCTAGAACCTTCCTAACGTGTTCAGGAATCATTCCCGAAATCACTTTTTTTTCTTTGATAGCTGCGCTGTATTTTTTTTCCTCCTCCAGTAGCGCTTGAATCTCCTCAATCTTTTCAGGATCCGGTGGAGTGAGATTTTCTGCAGGCACCCAGCCCTCAAAACTGCTTTTGGATTCCCTGACTAGAAAGGTCTCCGGGTGATAGGCAACCAATTCGACTTTATCGCCTACCGAAAAGTTGCGTAGATAAGCATTCCGTGTGCGAGTGGCATAGACTGCGGTGGCTTTCTTGACCTCAAGAATGATTAGGGTTTTTCCTGCAAGCCCGTCGAAATAAAGTGCGTCCGGGTCGCGAAGATCTTGTGCTGAGGATGAAATAGATAACGTTCCAAGAATGATTCCAATAAAGAACCAAACTTGTGGAGTGTATTTCATGGCTAGGGATACCGATGCTCGGGGTCGAACCGAGACTCCCTTGCGGGAACCAGATTTTGAGTCTGGCGCGTCTGCCAATTCCGCCACATCGGCTTCAGAACATAATAATCGACAGATCCCCGAGAGAAGCAAGCTCAACCTTTGGGAAAGATTATCCGGCGTCCAGCTGCTTTAAGAATCTTGCCGCGTTTTTCTGATGGAGTTTAAGTTTTGCTGGATCCATTTTGTCGAGCTGGCGGGTCATCATTCCCAAGCGAGGATGTTTCCGGAAAAAGGCCTCCTGGTCCTTAATGAAGGACCAAAACAAGCCGTCCCATACATCACACCAAGGTCCTTTTTTGAATGTGCTCATCTTGCGGACATAGTTAGAAGAGGAGATGTAAGGCTTAGTGGTGAAAATCCCTCCATCCGCAAATTGACTCATCCCATAGACATTCGGAACCATTACCCAATCATACGCATCGATGTATAGTTCCATGAACCATCGGTAAATATCATCTGGGCGGATTCGGCAGAGTAACATGAAGTTTCCGATGATCATTAGACGTTCGATATGATGGCAATAGCAACGATCAAGCACTCGACGAATAATGGTATCTATGGGATCAATTCCTGTGGATGCGGTGTAGAACGCAGTAGGCATCGGCCGGTCGAAGTTCCAATAGTTCTTCGTGCGTTCTTCGACACCATGCTGTTCATACATAGCCCGCATGAATTCTCGCCAGCCGATAATCTGCCGGATAAACCCCTCGAGGCAATTCATGGGAATCTTGTTTGCTTCGGCAAATTCTATTGTTCTTTCGACAACAGCTTCAGGCGAAATGATACCGGCGTTGAGATAAGGTGTGAGCACAGAGTGGTAGAGCACGGTGTGGTCGTCACTAACAGCGTCCTCATAGTCGCCAAAGAGTTTGAATCGTTGGTTCAAGAATTGATCAAACCAAAGCCAGGCATCTTTTTCTGTCGTCCCAAACCAAAAGTGCTCTGCGTTTCCGGGATTTTCAGGGAAATTTTTTTGAATATATCGAATTGCTTCTTTGACTTCATTACTAGGATCGCTTGAGGGTTCTTCAGGAGGTTCATGATTTTTCGGTAACGCTTTACGG
>JBCCKK010000153.1:0-7998 GCA_039027395.1 Verrucomicrobiota bacterium
ATGCATTGGCTCTGCAAGCCATCCTTTGCCCACCGGACACATCACGTGCATCTTGTGCCCTTTCAGAGTCCTCTTTGGTTCGAAAGAATTCGATTTAGAGACTATTTACGAATTAATCCAAAAATTGCATCGGAATATTCTAAATTAAAGAAGAACCTTGCGAAGGATCATAAATTTGATCGCGAAGCTTATACGGATAAAAAATGGCCCTTTATAAAATCGGTTCTCGATACAATCGAAAAGCAAGATACCATCCAATCTGAAAACTCCATTTCGAATTCCCCCTACCACGATTAACATCTATACTTTTTGAAGTTAATGAAATTTGATGCCCTATCGGTTGTTCGTCCAGCTGGCACCCAAATTGCGAGTGGGAAAAAAAGCTAGAAATACGAACATGGAGACCCAAACGATTGCCACTCAAAGACTTGTTGATCGTAGAAAACGGAAGGAGACTTAACAGAGATCATTTCCCTGAGGATACCGACGGCCGAGCCGTTGCCATCGTTGACATATTGGAGGTGCATGACTGGAAAGAGGAGGAACTTCATTTGGCATGTGCTTCGTATTGGGAAGCTGGCTGGCTGAGCTGGGCACTTGAAAACGTAAGAAGTATAAAAACACATTATGTTGTTCCAGCTAAACTGGGAATTTATGAAATAAAACTAGATAACCCTGAACTCGAAATACAGCTAGAGAACTGACATATCGTCTAATCGTTTTTAACTAATAAATTGCATGAAAACAGGTCTAGTAATTTATGCAGGCCAGCTGAATCGGTTGGCTGACTTCTATACGGCTGCTTTTGATCTTGCCGTAGTCGAGCATTCCGATGAGTCTATAGTTCTTAGACACGGAACGTTCGAGTTGGTGATTCTCGAAACCACTGCCTCATCTACGTTGGAACACTCGAGCGGCCCAGCCCGACCTCGAGAATCGACTCCCATCAAACCCGCCTACTTTCTCGATGGCGACTTCGAAACCATTCGAGAACAAGTAATCACCGGTGGTGGCTCGCTAAGTGCTCCCAAAAGTTGGAAATTTAATGGCAACTTAGTCTGTGATGGCTGGGATCCTGAAGGTAACATCTTTCAATTAAGAATTCATGAGGCACGTGAAACCGATCGTTAAATGGCCGCTGACCGCAGGCATTATTTTGTTTTTCGGTGGCCCGGCATTAGGATTGCTCGGCATGGTAGAAGCATTCGACACTTTGGAAACCTCAGGCGTCGGCGATATGTCTTCTTTGTCTGCAGATATATCGTTTGCATTGGTAGCTATGGTATTCGGTTTACCTGTTTCTTTTGTAGGAGTTCTATTAATCGTCATTGCAGCAGCCACCTTCTTTCTTACTCGAGACAATGGATCATCCAGAAAGCCACCTCATGAAGATAAATAGGGGGTTAGTTGAGTTAGGTTGGTACAACTGGGCACTTGAAACAAAAGTGGATGAATCATCCCATTCTATATGATATTCTTTCTGCAAATACTATGAAACGAACTATTCTATTCATATTACTTCTCGGGATCGGGTTTTCATTTTCGCCTCGACTCGGCGCCTTCGAATCGGATTTCATTTCGGTTCGAACCGAGGGCTCAGGCCCCGATGTTATTTTGATTCATGGCTTTGCTTGCTCACCTGAGGTCTGGGCGGGGCTCGCTGACGAAATCAAAACGACGCACCAACTTCATTTCGTCACGATCCTAGGTTTTGCCGGAACGTCCACAGAGATAGCGATCCTTCCAGATCATTATCTCGAAAAACTTCGTAGTGAACTGATTCGCTATATGGAGGAAGCACCATTGGAACAGCCCACACTCATCGGCCACTCTATGGGAGGATTGGCCTCACTCTTGGTAGCCGGTAAGACAAGTGACCGTTTGGCCCGAGTGATCGTAGTGGATGCCCTTCCTTTCTTTAGTTTGATCTTTAATCCTCAGGCAACAATGGAACAAGTTCGCCCTCAAGCGGAAGCTATGGAACGTCGACTACTCAGCCTTACCGATCCTCAATTTAAGATGCAGGCACAGTCCTCGGTTGCTATTCTTACCAAAGATGACGCCCGAAAGGCACAACTCCTTCAGTGGTCGATAACCTCTCAGCGCGCCCTTTACGCTCGACTGATGCGTGAGATCATGGCTTACGATGCTCGCTCGATTTTAGAATATATTGATTGTGAAGTTCACGTACTATATGCCTACGACTCCCGAATGGGTATTGCAGAGCAGCAACTTAAGGGTCTTTATCAAAAAGCTTATTCCGCGTTACCTCGCAAAAATTTCAAGATGATCGCGGACAGCTTCCACTTTATCATGTGGGATCAACCGGACACCTTTTATGAGGCGATTACACAAGTCCTGGAACGAGGGCCAGATAGCTAAGCAGATTAACTAAATGTTCTTGAGCCATCGTCTGGTGAATCATACATCCACTTTGTAAACTAGGATCCGAAGTGAGTTCAATTGCAGAACCATTTTATCGTGACTACCAAACTACAACTCACTTCTCACCTCAACTGCGTCAGCACTCAATTAGTTGAGATCGATCACTCTGTCGTTTTTATCTAAAAAAACCTCCAGGACCAGTTTCGGTTGTTTGGCATGGTCCAGCGATTTTATCAAGAAATCATAGGTCTAGCCGTTACAAGCCTACAGATCGACTGCACAGAAGAAGTAAATCACTATTTCGATTCAATAAGGCGTTACTAAAGGCGCTCGAAACTCTATGAGTTTCCCCATGAAACCTATTGTAATGTCATTGCTCTATAGCCCTGAATTAAACGAGTGATATATTCAAATTTATGCAGCTTTTTGCTTACAGCCGAGCTTACGCTCTTGCCGGTCTGGCGCTCGTTTGGATCACATCGAACCAAGCTGCCGCAAATTTATTAACCAATGGAAGCTTCGAAACCGAGCCTGCCACATCTCAAGGCGGACAAGGCTACTACACGCAATCGATTACAAGTTCGGCTACCACTTTTACGATTAACGGATGGACGTTTGGGCGTTTAAATGGAAACAACAATGGAAATCCGCGTTTTCATTGGTTTAGCTCAACCAATCGTCCGGGTTGGACTAATCTTCCACAAGATGGCAACTGGGCACTTCAGCTTAATAGCGATAACCGTAATTCCCGACTTTTTGTAGAACAAACGGTTGCTGTCACTGCCGGTCTCGAATATGAGTTAAGTTTCTACTTTATTGACGAATCCGCATTCTCGGGAGCAGATATTGGCGTTACAGCAACCATTAGTGGAGCTCCTGTAACCACCATTAACACAGACTTTACAACGAGCCTGAATGATACCTGGGTTAATGAAACCATTCGTTTTACGGCTAACTCTTCTGGAGACGTCACTCTTCGGTTCACGGATTTAATTCCTTCTTCAAATGTTCAACAAAACGTAATTCTGGACAATTTCTCTCTAACAGTTGTTCCCGAGGCGGATACTATTCTATCTTTAATCGCTTTAGGAGCCGTCTTTGCTTTTTTCCAAGTTCGTCGTTATTTTAGAAAACCTGCTGCTCGTATACAATGATCGTTAGAGCGTTATGCGTAGGGTCTATTTTATTGTTCTGTGCCGGGACCGTATTGACCTATCACTTTTACCCGAGCATTAAATGCTCGTTTTTTCTATCGCGATCCACCGCAGCCTGGAATGAGAACGATCTCGTCCAAGCTAAGAATTGGGCACTGAGTGCTCACGAAAGTAATCCTTTCAATATACGTGCTATGGGTATGTTGGGCGATATCTGCCTGGCCCAAGGCGACAGCCGTGCGATTCATTGGAAATACCAAATTGCTCGCAGTCTGGTTCATTCGGATGACGCCTGGTTCGATCTTGCTCGGGCGGGAATCGAACTCGGTCAGTTTGCTATATCACAAACGGCACTCGAATGTGTGAACAACCGACAAAGCTCTGACTATCTTTCACTTCAAGGTGTTCTCGCCTATCTGAAGGGCCATGTGGATCTTGCTGTTACTTCATTTTCAGGCAGCTTGG
The DNA here is from genome assembly GCA_039027395.1 of Verrucomicrobiota bacterium. Taxonomy (GTDB): domain Bacteria; phylum Verrucomicrobiota; class Verrucomicrobiia; order Methylacidiphilales; family JBCBYL01; genus JBCCKK01. The sequence goes on from JBCCKK010000153.1 coordinate 4,005, forward strand.
CTCAAGAACACAACGAGCTGAATGAGTTCAACTACGCAGCGGCCTCCGCTCTTTCTAATGACCCAAAAATATTTAAAGGGGCTCAAAACCAGCTAAAAGAGTTCTTGCAACGCGAAGGATTTCAACTTGCTGCTGCTCGCTCACTCATTCTCAGCTATTCTCAACACGGCCATTTGGAAAGCGCTTTACCTCTCCTAAGCATTCTACAAAACAGTTCTCTTCCTGCAGACCGCAGCCTTGCTCTTTGCTTAAGACTACAGTCACTCGATTCGATTGATTCTCTAGATCCAGAAATTCGAACACCTGCAGATCGATTACTCATTTCTGCTTGGCTCCGAGACCGAGGGCAGCTCCACCAAGCCCTAGAGATGCTTATTCCCGTGATGGATGGTGACCATGCGGGAGTCGCTCTAAGTGTCGCTGAATTATATCTCGAACTGGAGCAACCTCAAAAGGCCATCGCCTCTCTTGCTGGTGTTCATGGCATTCTCGCAGATCTCATCCGTTGGAAGGCAGATCGCTCTGATGAGAATCTCCGTGCGTTTAAGGCGTGTATTCAGCCTTATAGGGAGTCGCCTCTCTACCTTTATTCGGCCATCCGACTCCTCGAATCCTGGAATTGCCCTGCAGAATTAGAAATTGTCTATCTCTCCTTAATCGAAACTCCTCATGGGGCAAATGTATATCAAAAGCTGCTCAGCTATTATCTTGAAAACGATAACGCTCTGGCAGCCTACCAGGCTTCACGAAGCCGTTTTCAGTTTTCCAAATCGTTTATTAGTGCAAACAACTATACGTATCTCGCCCAGGTCCTTGGATTAGATACTCAAGAAACCCACAAAATAATCGAAGATCTATTTCGAGAAAAATCTCGATATCTCGAGGTTAAAGCGAATTACTACCTTTCTTTAAAAAAGCGGAAGCAACCGCTACCCGGAAATCTGGACCCAAGAAAGATGGAAATCGTTTTTAAAAGGAACATCCAACGCTTCAGTGAAGAACGACGTCTTATTGATACTCTCTTTCCAAAAGAAATTTAGTCTGAATCGCCGTAACCTTAGGCTCTCCGTTTACATAGATGATACAGAGCAGGCATCCTCGTCTTACTTATCTGCGAAGTATTTGTTTTGAAGTTTCTATGTAAACCACTCAATCTCGCATAGTTGTGAAACAAGTTGTGATTTTGCTCTTGGCATTGGTTATTTGTTCCTGTTCAGAGAACAAGAGGGACTTTGACCTGAAACTGGATGATGATTCGATAGCAGATACCCTTTCGGTCCACGGTTTCAAGAGAATCGAGTGGAATGAAGAGGATCCATTGATCAAGCAACGAACAATTGTTTCCTTTGGTCAGATCAACGAGATCCAAGGCCAAATGATCGTGGAAAAACTCCTGTATCTCGAAACAAATGATCCAGGAAAAGAAATCGATTTATATCTCCGAAGTCTAGGCGGATGGCTTGACGACGCATTCTCAGTAATTGATACGATGAAGGAAATCACGTCTCCCGTAAATGTTCATGCTCTCGGCGGCTGTGGCTCTTCTGCTTTTCTTATTCTATGTTCAGCAACTGGCCAGCGCACAGCGGGGCCAAATACCCTTCTATCGTTCCACTCGAACCAATATAAAATCGACAAAACGAACGCAAAAATAAACTTAAATTACAATCGATTTGAGCGGCTGATTAAGGGGCACACGAAGATAGGTGATGATTGGCTATCTCAAGGACGAAAAAATATGCATTTTTATATCACCCCTAAAGAGGCTCTTAAATTAGAAATCATTGACGCCATTCGGGGAAATCATGCTTCAGCTAGCGATCAAGATCACATCAACATACCATAATACTAGTATTTAGAATTACTTCATCGTTTAGTCCTGAGGCACCCAGTCAAAGTCAGTTTCAAGTGAACTAATATCTATTATAGACGTCAATTGTTCCCCTTCGTTGCGGCGCGGGATATTCGGGAAGAATTCGCGAACTAGGTCTTCAGGATCTTTACCTTTCTTATTTTTTCGACTCGCTGGAAAGTAGACCGAGTAACCGGGTTTCATTTTTTTTAAAGCCAGTGACAGAAGCTTAAATAGATCATCAAAACTGAGGTAGGAAAATAGCTCATCTCGATCACGATCATTTGTAAAATTGGGAAGCTTGTTCAGACACCCCGGTGGAGCCAAGAAAGGGAACCGGAATGAGATTGCCGATAGCTCTGGATTCATTCTTACCAGTCCCTCGAGTGTTTGTTCTGAAACATATTTAGCAATACCGTAGGGAGTCCCCGGGGTAGCATGCTTATTCGGACGAAATGGTAATTTATTTGTTTCCCAAGATGACGGGGTAGATTGATAAAATTTAAAAGAGTCCCCTAGCATCACCCAAATGCTGCTAAAAAATATAATTTTGGAAACGTTGTTTTCATGTGAGGCTTCAAAGACATTCGCGTTTACTCGAATATTCGTAAACGCCTGTGGCCAGGCTTTATCGTTTTTCGGATAGGGATTGGAATAATTACCCATGTGCACGACGGCATCACAGTCTTTTGTTAAATTGAAGCATGCTTCTCGATCAACAAGATCCACTTCAACGTCAACAGACACCTCCGGATAGATTCCCGGAACATCTGTGGTTCGAACATCAATTCCTTTTTGTTTAAGGTAAGGAACGAGTCGACGTCCGACTCTACCCCTCGCCCCTGTAACTAAGACCTTCACGTCGTCAAGCTCACCGGATTTGTTCAAATTGTCAATAGGGTCGATTCGTTCTTGCCCTCATTTTAACTTTCCTCAATCATCTTTGCTCATGTCACAAGCGCCACTTCGAATAACGGTATGGGGAGAAAATGTCCACGAACATAAAAACGAAACGGTAAAGTCCATTTACCCGGACGGGATGCATACGTGTATTGCAAACGGCTTAAAAGAAGACAGCGCGTTTGAAGTCCGCACCGCTACCCTTCAGGAACCCGAACATGGCTTAACCGAAGACGTTTTGGAGAAGACAGATGTTCTGACGTGGTGGGGACACTGCGCCCACGGAAAAGTGGAAGACGAGATCGTAGACCGCGTGCAAAAACGCGTTCTCGAAGGAATGGGGTTGATTGTTCTACACTCGGGACATTACTCAAAAATCTTTAAACGACTCCTAGGTACGACATGTTCTTTGACATGGCGGGAGGCCGGAGAAAAAGAACGCCTTTGGATCTGTAATCCAGGCCATCCGATTGTTCAAGGAATTGATGCCCCTTACTTTGAAATCGAAAATACTGAAATGTATGGAGAACCTTTCGGTATTCCTAGTCCTGACGAGCAGATCTTTATCTCTTGGTTTGAAGGTGGCGAAGTTTTCCGTTCGGGTAATATCTGGCGTCGCGGAAACGGGAAGATTTTCTACTTCCGCCCCGGGCACGAAACCTATCCTATTTATTACCACGATACCGTTAAGCTAATCCTCAAAAATGCGGCGAAATGGGCGGCGCCTGAAGGCAGTTCTTGGGTCGACACCTGTCCTAATATTCCCATCGACCAAGCAGCTGAGAAAATTGAGAAAAAAGGTGGATCCTTGCATAAAGAAGGTGAAGCGGGTTTTCGTTAATCCATGCCCCCGCTGGACGAAGTTAAAGCCGATTTAGAGGCGTATTTTTCTGCGGTAGATTCCCAGAAATCCGATACGCCTCAAGATCTGCAACCAGTTATTAGCAAGCTGGAAGCGCACGCAACGCGGCCTGACCCAACATGGCCAGGACGGTTAAAGCATTATATGGAATCGCGCAGTTACCGTAAGGCTTACGCCGAACTTGGTGGCCAGCGCTCCACTTAGCGTTCCGTTAAAGCCCTGAAAGCGCGATCTACCGGATGAACCGATGCCTACGATGGTCGGGAAGCTGATACGCCGCCACACCCGTAAGAACCCAAAATGCCACGGGAATCAAAAGTCCGATTCCCAGGGTCAGTGCACCCGCCAGCAAACCTACAACGATCATCACGGGAGTCAAA
>JBCCKK010000154.1:0-7938 GCA_039027395.1 Verrucomicrobiota bacterium
AGAGCGAACGCGATGATGCTGAGGGCCAGGAGAATATAGGAAATTCAGATGTCGTCGAAATTGATACTACCCTTGTAACAGGAACGACTGGCGCCGGAACCTACTATTTTGACAAAGATGAGCAACAGATTGGAACGGGCGGAACGGTTCCAGCAGGCGCTCGTTATCGAGTAACGATCGTTTACACGCAAGTTCCGGCGGTAGGGCAGTTAACTCCTGCTTTGGCTCGTTTGTTGGTAACGTGGCCTGCCCAGATTGATCCGCTTACCGCGGCGCAAACATCGAATCTTCAAGGCTCGGTCGAGACGGTGGTCTCTTTCCCGATGCCATAGACGAGTAAAGTGATTCGAATGAGTAACATGAGAAAAAATCCTAATCAGAATGCATTTTCACTGATTGAGCTGCTAGCGGCTATAACCGTGTTAGCTGTCTTGGGGGCAATCGTGTCTCAAATGATTGGGGCTACAAATCAAGCGATTCGAATTAGTACGAGTAAAATCGATGCAACGTCACAAGCAAGGCTGGCATTTAGCCGTATCGAACGAGACATCCTCCAGATACTGAAACGTGACGATGCGGATGCGCTGTTTACGAATGCGACATCACCCACCTCTGGAGACGAAGTCTTAAAATTCTTTTCTGCGGTAACATCTGAGGACCGTGCTGTAGCAAGCCCAAATCGGGGCATGTCCCTAGTTGGATACCTAGTCGGAGGCCACACGAATACGGGTGGAAAATTGTGCCTGCAAAGAGGTGCGGTTGCGATTCACTACTCCGATGTAGGATTTATGGGATTAACTAATTCTGGATCGCCTATTCTGTTCACAGACGCTCTCAGTTCGGTTCCAAACCTTAATCCTGTGGGAAACGATTATGACGTGTTAGCCGAGGGTGTATTCCGGGTATGGATAAGTTTTCAACTCAATCCGCAGGAGGCTGATGGTTCTGGAAATATCTCTGTAGGCCAGATTCACACAACCAGCTCCCCAAGTGATCGTGCGGCAAACGGGAATGTTTATGTTAATCCACCAGTCCGACGACCAAGTACAACAGGGAGTTACTTTGTAAATTTCGATGCTCTTTCATCCATTGTGGTCGGATTAGTTGCTATCGACTTAGAGTCGAAAAAGTTACTGAGCACGACACAGTTGGACAGTGTTGCAACTGCGTTTGGAAATCTCAGTGATGGACAACTTCCCGTCGAGCAATGGGGTCCGATAGCAGACAACTCTTCGAATTTTACAGGAATCCCTCTTGCGGCAACTAAATCGATACGGGTGTATCAGAGGTCATTTCCGATTACTCCCGCATGGGCCTCGAATTCACAATTATGATTAAACGAATATTTGATCCAAACGCCTCAAAGAAAGGGGTGGCTCTTGTCATGGCGCTCTCCGCCATCGCACTCATGACTATCGTGATTGTGGCCTTTTTTTCCCGTGCACTTTTAAATCGTCAGATATCGGAAGCCGCGACTCAAAATATCAAAGCTGATCTGATGGCGCGTGCAGCCTTAGACCTAGCTGTAGGGCAGCTCAGAGAAGAGATTCGGGATGGAACGGGAAACGAAGCGACGACGACCAACGGAATAACACGATTTCGGCCTGATCCAGATCTGGCGAATGGAGACCGTGCGATTGTGCCATCCGTGAATGGAACAGTAGAATCGTCAGCAGGAGCAAACTTATTAAAGGTTTCAGGCGCTTCATTTTTCACACGTGCGGGTAGCGTTGACCCGCAAACCCTTTCCTCCACTCAGGATACCGATTCGGCAAGTCTCAATCGCAGATATGTTTCTGAGGCTCGTTGGTATGATGTAAATGTCGGGGGAGCCGGTCTAGGTGACAACGGGGGCACGTCGGTTCCACGATGGAACTTCATGACAAGAAACAATGGAGTGCAAGGGAGTCCAGCTATAGCTGACGCCTCTAATTCGGCGAATGACGACTTTGTAGTGGGACGATTTGCATTTAATGTTTACGACCTCTCGGGACTCATGGATATCAACATTGGAGGCACTCACTCTGGAAGTGTTGTCGCAGACGATTTTGGGAGGAAAGGAAGTCTAGCGTATTCAGATCTATCTGCGATTCCCGGTATAACCGAAGACTCTCTGGTTCAATGGAGAAACCGATCTTCTTATACAAATTGGAATAGTTTCCAGGCTTGGGCACTGGGAGGAAGTGTGTCTGGAGCCGATCAAAAATACTATAATGCTGCCGATTCTGGACATATCTCGATTGCTCAAGGGGATAACACGTTTGTGAATCGTCGAGATGTCGTTCGGGCTGCTCAGCAAAACCAAGCCGGATTAACGCAAAATGCTTTGCCTTACGTAACGCACTGGAGCCGAAGTTTGGATGCGCCTACGTTTCGTCATCAATCTGTTAGCACATTGAATCCAGATCTTTCAAACGTGCGAGTAACCGGGTCGTTTACTCGAAGAGACGGAACGACCGCCCAGGTGGGGGAAAACTTGGTGCGAAAATTTTCTCTCAGTAATCTTGCTTGGTTAACCTATCAAGGTCCGGCCGCTGGAGCATCTGCAGCGAATATCAAGAGTTACTTTGGGTTGGAATGGAATTCGACAGATGACTGGTGGGAATATACTTCTCCAGATAGCACCTCAGTCGCTACCCGAATTAAGACCCTCGATGAAATAGCTGGAACACGAGAACCCGATTTCTTTGAACTACTGCAAGCTGCCATCATTAATGAATCTCTGGGTCAATCGAGCGATCAAACGCTAGCATCGACAGCTGCCATTGACGCCAGCTCCGCGATACAGATTATCCGGATTGGGGCAAATATCATAGATCAATACGACGAAGATAATTTTCCTTCGAGTATTCTATTCAATGACGCAGGAGCCCTCGAGATGTCGTTCTTTGGAATTGAAAACCTGCCTTACATCGAAGAGATCTTTTATAAATACTATGGAAATGGAACTGGCAATGGAAACAACATCAAAAGTCACTTTGCATTTGAGCTCTGGAATCCGCACAAGTCTTTCTCGGGCAATGCTGCGCTAACTCCAGATCGAGTAAGGGTTAATATAGCTTCGGGGCGATTTGAAAATTTTATCGTGCGAAATAATGGAGGTTGGGAAGCACGTCAAATAACTTCATTCCCCGTTTCGTCCGGGATTCCGACATCTTCAGGTGGCTTGGAGTCGTTTCGCGCTAATCCGAGACTTGTAAGTAATGCGGCTGATAGTTCGTTTGAATCGGTGTTAGGCTACAACACGCTGGAAGCGTATGACTATACGATTGATACAAGCGTTGTGGGTTCAGACTGGAATCGGTTGGTTGGTGTTTGGCTTAATAGTGCAATTGTTACTTTGGAATACGAGGATGCGAGTGGTAACTGGAGGCCGTATAGCTCGTTTGCCGGAATTTCGGAATTGCCAGCAACTGGGTTTGTCCCGCGGTCAACTGGGTCAGCTTGGTGGTTAGCTCAACGATGGGAAGGGGCGTACATTACTGGAACAACGGATCCATTTGGGCTATCTTATATAAAAAGTGATCCTAGAACGTATCGTTTTGGAACTTCAGGGATTCACGAACGCTCGTGGAATACGGTTCCCTATAACGATACAAGAGATCGTTGGGGAAGAACACTTCGGCCGAATGATGGTGGGACTGCTCCCAGTAATAGCTATGGTTATTTGACGGGATATAGTGGAAATACGGCATCACCTAAGAAGGCACCTCGAACAAACTTTGCTCAAACAGGAGGCTACTATTTTGGAGCATTGGTGGAGAATACAGCTGCTCAACCCTATTACTATGAAGATCGTGATGGAGTCGTACGTCCTGGTGATGGCTATTTAGGGGCAAACCCCATGGGCACGAATACCTCGTTTCGACCTGTGGTTCTGAATCGTCCGTTTAGGTCAGTTGGTGAATTAGGATACATCTATCGTGATATGCCGTGGAAGACGCTCGATCTATTTTCGACCAACAGCGCAGATAGCGGATTGTTGGATGTGTTTACGGTTAAAAATGGTGATGTTCCTGTTGTGGCGGGCAAAGTTAACTTGAATACTCTCCATCGAGAGGTTTTAGAGGCAATCTTAACAGGAGTGGGGACAGATGAGGATTCTATTTCGACTTCTGATTTGGATAGCCCGCAGATGGTTGCTCAGGAAATTGTAAACTCAAGTTCGGCAACACTCATCACCAACCCAACAGATTTTGTAAATACAAGCGCAGGTCTTACGAATCTCAGCTACACAGTCAAATCACAAAGAGAGTCAGCCGTTCGAGCACTTGCTGAAAATCTATCAACAAGAACTTGGAATCTGTTTGTTGATGTCATTGTACAGACCGGAAGCTATCCAACATCAGCGGGGTCGTTGACTGATTTTTCAGTAAATGGAGAACGTAGATACTGGCTTAGTGTGGCTATTGATCGATATACGGGTAAGGTAATTGATCGCCAACTTGAACTCGCATATGAATAAAAATATTTCTACTTGTATGGCTGTAAGCCTAATTGTCGGCGTTTCGTTTGCGCAATCAGTTGATAAAAAAGAGCTTATTCCAAATCCTCCTTACGTTGCTCCTATACCAGAGAAAGCCGCCTGGACTTTAGTTGTTCGACAAAAAGAAGAAGTTGGAACGAATGGAGAAAATGCCACCGAGGTATCGCAAAGGCCAGAGATACTATCTGTTCGAGTTACGAAGATTGACAGTAGACAAAGAAAGATCATTCGCTGGAAAGATGGGCGAGAAGAAGAGCTGTTCTTTATCGACCAGTTTATGATTGATCAAAGTCCAGATAATCAAAAAGTCTATGTAACCAATATGGATATCATAGCTGAGCCAGATCATCTGTATCGAGATAGTGGTTTTTATGGTGTAGGTTGGTTGGAGGAACAATATTTTGTGGGAACAAAAGAAATGGAAGGGAAAGAGTGTTTTTATTTTGAAAGGCCTCATCCCATCGTAGAGTCTATCAAGCAGAGAGCTTGGATCGATATGAAATCCAAATTGCCTGTAGCAGCCGAAGGTATGAATGGCTTAGTTATCTATGAGTTTCGTAGTCGATCAAGTGGCGATGTGCGATTGCCCACAGAGTTTTTGGAAGCTTGGGAGCAGCACCAAAAACGCAAACGAGCAATGGAGATCCTCAGTAAACGACTACCCGCAGCGAACAACTCGTAACGTTAATATAATCTACGACTTATTCCTCTGCAGTCTTGCTGGTTAGTCCGATTTCTTCCTCTTTAGCTTTCTCTGTGGGATTAGAGACTGTCCTTTTACCCAGCTACCCTGGATCATGATTGTTTTTGCGTGCTTTGGAACTCCGTATTCGCCGCGGTAGAGGGTGGCCAGAAGAAAGTCGACAGCTCCAGCGCCGAGGCGCTCGTGTTCTTGGTTGATTCCCGAATAGCGAATATGCGAATTCTTCCAGTTGGATTTCTTAATAAATGAGTTGTTGGGATCAAAGTCATCGGGGGTGTTATCCATTCTCACATGTCCGACTGTGGTTGGAACTGTTTCGCCAATGGATTCCAGCCAATTTTTAATGGGATACTCATTGGCGACGACAACTTCGGGGCGATATTTTTTGAACCAATGAACAAACTGGTCGCGGGTAACATGTGGGGAATGGTGCAAGATTGGGATTTCCTCCCTCTGAAGAAAGTGATGGCTGAAGCCTAAATAAGCTGAAGACCATGAGTAGTTGACTCGCTCGATGGTTCCCTGGCTCATGACAAGACCGATCCGTTCATAACCAAATTCTTTAATTCGAGTTAACGCGGACAGCATGTTTTCGTATTCGGAGAAATAGATCCGACTGAGAGTCGGTTCAAACTGGCAGTTCCCCATCAGAATAGCAGCGTAGTGCTTCCAATTCAGGTCTAGGGAATGCACGCCGTCCGCAGGAGGTGTAATGATAACGCCTTCAATTCCACGAGCACGAAGTACTGAATTCAATTGCCTCGGAGTATAGCCAGGTCCACCACAGTCGAAAACTTCTAACTTATAGTTCAACTCTGAAGCCCTCGTATGGGCTCCAAGAATCAATCGGTAGTAGTTAAGCCATTTCTTCGTGAGCGATGGACCTTGGTGGAGATTGACCCAGGCAAAAACACCTTGAGGAGTATGCTCTTGTTTGAGGCGCATTCGGGCCATCAGAACCGAGTATTCTGGATCGCGATGATACCCCAGCCGTTCTGCAATTTTTTTAATTTTGTTACGGGTAGATTCCGGAATCTTGGGATGATTTCGTAGGGCTAGTGAGACGGTAACATGAGAAACGCCAACTTCTTCAGCAATTGTTTTCAGGGAAACCCGCTTGCGCATGGTTAACTGTAACTAATATACGAATTGTTTGTAAACTGCAAAAATCTTAACCTAAATAAATGAAGCATCTTCTATATAACAGCTCAGCAAATCAATTGGGAGCTCTGACGAGAGTTCTATCGCTAATTGCCGTAGTTTCTATATCTTTTAACGCCTCTGCGGCCCTCTACGTTGCTGAGGATTTTGATTATACGCTTAGTTCAAGTGTTGGTGGACAAAATGGTGGCACCGGTTGGGCGGGGGGCTCGAGTTGGACTACAGCCGGCGGAACGCCTACCGCTACCATTGTTTCGGGTTTGACCTTCAATGGCTTGCAAACCTCGGGTAATGCGGTTTCTTTCGATGAGTCGGCCGACACAACTTCTTATGTGCAACGTTCTTTCGGAAATACAGCACCTGCAAATAGTGATCTTTGGGTAAGCTATTTATTCAATCACAGTCGGGATACAAATAACGGATTTGGCGATGGATCTCTCTTTGGCCATGAATTTCGAGGAACCGGCGATCGAAAATATTTCTCGGCACCTAAGTCGACGAATGGTTTTGGTCCTTTCGAAACGCAAGTGGGTCCGACCAAAGACGAAAAAGGCCAAAGTATTTTTGATTTGGCACAGAACCAAACGTTTTTGGTAGTTTCAGCCTTCAATAACATAGACACGCCGGCATTTTCCGGACAAACAACAACGTCCCGAATATGGGTGTTAAGCGAAACTGATTTTGCCGCTGTTCAATTGGCTGGAATTTCCGAGGCTTCGTTAGATGCTAATAACACGGTGTTTGCGACTCATAGTTATCAACCTACATTCGGTGCTCCAGATTTGCCATCAACAGACAATTTTCGTCTTGTAATGAATGATGGAACTGCCGTGTATGATGAAATTCTTGTTGGCACGGAAATTGGTGATGTTTTCAATACAATCCCAGAGCCGTCGACCTATGCACTACTCTTTTTGAGCGGGCTCCTTCTCTTTGTCCTTAGAGGCAAACGGAAACAGAAATCCTAATTATCTAGATTCGTTCAAAACTCCAACACTTAAACTACCTAAAAATGTACGACGTTTTTAGCCTTCCAGAGATACGCTTTCGCCCGGACTTCGTTTGGGGAAGTTCGACCGCAGCTCACCAAATCGAAGGGGATAATATCTACTCTCAGTTCTACCAAAAAGAGTTGGAGGGAAAGATTTGGGCGCCCGGCGATGTCGATGAAGTTTCCGGTAAGGCATGTAATCATTACAAAATGTATCGCGAAGACGTAGAACTCATTTCTAATCTCGGCCATCAAGTCTACAGATTTTCTATCGAATGGAGCCGTATCGAACCCAACGAAGGAAGTTGGAATGAAGAGGCAATTGAGCACTATATTGACTTACTCGAACAGCTCGTGATTAAAGGCATTAAGCCGATGGTAACCTTGCATCACTTTACCCATCCCATGTGGTTTGAGGAGAAAGGGGCATTTAGCGAACGAGAAAATATCAAATACTTCCTTAGGTTTGTTCAGCGAATTGTTCCAAAAATTAAGGACTACGTTTTTGCCTGGAATATTTTTAATGAATTTAACCGAGGTCATTACAAAGGGGCCCCGCACAAGCTTTGCTATCTGATAGCACACGCTAAAGCTTAT
>JBCCKK010000155.1:0-7937 GCA_039027395.1 Verrucomicrobiota bacterium
CTACGCTACCACTCGCTCACTTTTCTCTTGGAAGAGGATCAAGCTTCTGATGCAGCGCCTCGGCTTTGAAGAAGCCGAGGCGCGTTCCATTGTTTCGGAATTAGGGCACTCTACATCCAACACCAGTTCCTCAGAAGCGAAGCTCGAGTCGTTTTCTCGGCTTGAAATGGAATGCTACGCCGCAAACCAGCTATTAAGGGAAACCGATCTATACGGTATGCGGCACAGCCTAGAAATCCGCGTTCCATTTATAGATCTTGAACTCTCGAAAACAATTAGCCGGCTTCCTGAAGAAATTCGATTCCTTCCAAACAAGCAAATCCTGAAAAAAGCTTTCCCAGAAATTCCTTCCCAAATTTTCTCACGACCCAAAACGGGTTTTACATTGCCTTGGGATCAATGGATTCATTCCCAGCTCAAACATCATTTTGAACCAATAGATCGATCCTTCTCAGGAATGCGCCTTACTTGGTTTCAAAAAATGGCTATACTTTCTCTCAACCACTGGGCGAAGAATCACAATTTCTCTTTAAAGGTCGGGTAACACCATGTCATTTCTCCAAAACAGCAAAGAATTCTATTCAAAATATAGTCTTTTGTTTTTACCTCTATCTCTCGTCTTATGGGTTGCATGGATCTGCGCGGACGACTGGAATAATAATGAGAACTATTCCTATGGTTGGTTAATTTTACCTCTTAGCTTTTTCTTTCTATGGAGAAGGATCCAGGAAAGAGCCTCTTCCGACCCCGTTAAATCTGGCGAAGCCTCCACTCTTTGGTTTGTCCCTATTCCATTAGGTATATTTCTCTTGGAGTTGGTTCGCTTAACTCCCATCTCATCTCGACTAATCACCTGGTTAGTTTTTTCGATTACCGCCTACACATCTATCCTCGTTTTCCATCAATTGTGGAAACGTCAAGGAGTCTCATATGTCGTGTTTCCATTGCTACTGCTTTCAACGGCTATCCCTTGGCCAACATTTTTGGAAATTAATATTATTCGACATTTTTCTTTCGCAATTGCATCGACGGTTGGCGAGCTCCTTCTCCTTTCGGGAATCTTCTGCAAGGCAGAAGGGACGATCATCCAGTTAAGCAATGGCCTTGTTGGTGTCAGTGAGACATGTAGCGGATTGCGCTCATTACAGGCCTCAGTAATGGTAGGATTGGCAACGGGAGAATGGTTCTACCTGTCAAACCTCAGAAGAGTGCTTCTAATTCTATTATCGGTTTTTACGGCTCTATTCACCAACCTAGTTCGCACCTACGTGTTATGCTACATTGTGGCAAGTAGCGGTGAAGGAGCACTCGAGCGATGGCATGATACTGCAGGCCTGGTTGCCATGCTTTCTTTGACACTCATCATTTCCGGAATCGCCTACGTTCTTTCTACCAATCCTCCTGTACCATCGAAACCTTCCCCGGTTATTGAGTTTTTTAGATCCCTGAAAGTTCAAGGATCTACTAAGTGGGTTTTTGGAGTCTGTTTCATTTGCTTCTTGTTTGCCCATACTTGGTTCTTTATCCACGACTATCGAAACACACGCTTTTATCCATTTTTTACTGAGTCTAGCTGGCAATCTGCCGATGTTGGACTCGTCTCCGCTCCTAAAGAAGTCAACGACATCCTTCGCTCTGACGAGGGAGGCTATCTGATTTCAAAAGGCCCACACAGTCAGTTCAGCATTGGCTATCATTTTTTTTGGAAGCCAGCACGCACCAACGGAAAAGTATTTTTCCACCGCCCCGATGTTTGTATGCCTGGTGGTGGATGGACCCAGGAAGGAAATGCTCAACTCATTCCAGGAATGCTCAATGGCCGACCCGCGGTCATCCATCGATTTACGTTTAGTAAGGGCCCGATCCATTCCAATCTCTATTGGACCTGCTGGGTTGATGATAACCCTGTTAAATTTAGCGGCTCTCCTAGCGCAAACTTGCAACTCTCATTCATTCCGGAATTCATCCGTCTAGGGCAACGAATTTTCTCCGTTGAAATTTTGGCAATCATGAGCAAACAGCCTAGCAGTTCGATCGAAGATATAACGAATCTCTATCGTGCCTATGGTAACCTTGATTTTCAGCCTTCTTCATGAGAAGTCCCGCTATTACGCATGTAATCGCCTCGATTAATGAGGAGGTCGGTGGTCCCGCTGTTAGTTGTTCACGTCTATGTTTATCGTTGCAGGCGCTAGGTATCGATAGTCAGTTAACAACAATCGATTATGAGCGCCACGGCCCTCTGAAGGCTCCCGAGCTGGGCCCGTTTCCTAAAGCCAATAAGTTGACAGAATGGGGAAGAGGATGGAGTCCTTCACTAAAACAAACAATTGCCAAGACAACCTCTTCTCGAGGTGGAATTATTCACAACCATGGCTGCTGGATGTTTCCCAACATCTACGCTCGAACGATAGCTTTGAAGTATGGGATGCCGTTAATTACTTCTCCTCGTGGAATGCTTGAACCCTGGGCAATGTTGCATCGTTCGAAAGTCAAACAATGGGCATGGCATTGGTATGAGAAACAAAATCTCTCATCGGTCTCTGCATTTCATGCGACTTCAGAATCCGAAGTGCAATCGATCCGTGATCTTGGATTTGATCAGCCGATTTACTTGGTTCCGAATGGAGTCGACATGCCGATAACAACGCCCGCTAGACCCGATATTTCGGATCCATTTGTGCTTTTTATGTCCCGCATCCATCCTAAAAAGGGACTCTCTATCCTCTTTCGAGCATGGAAGTCATTGGAACCTATTACAAAGTCATGGCAGTTGGTGATTGCAGGTCCAGATTTAGATAACTATTGGAGCACTCTACACCAGGAATTCCCTTGGATTCGCGATCACCCTAAGATCCACTGCGTGGGTTCAGTTCGGGGAGAGTTTAAAACACAGCTCCTTACTCATGCTTCAATTTTTGCACTTCCCACTCACAGTGAAAACTTTGGCCAGGTTGTCGCCGAAAGCCTCGGCCACGGAACCCCCGTGCTTACGACCGATCAGACGCCATGGACCTCATTAAGCAGTCGAGGATGCGGCTGGGTTTCCAAAGCTGACCCAGAGATCTTTACGGATTCCCTTAAAAGCGCCCTGGAAACTTCGCCCAACATATTGGAAAAAATGGGGCAGCAAGGAAAATTCTGGATGGAATCCGAGTTTTCATGGAAGCGAATTGCAGCGTCAATGGCTCAAGCTTACAACCACATGACCAAGATGGGACCTGCTCCTGACTTTTTGCTCACATCATGAAGATTACCATCTGTACCGGCCCCAACTATCCCGTCCCTGCGATGAAAGGGGGAGGAATGGCTCGAGCGTGGCATCGACTCGGTCAGTATTTTGCGTCTAAGGCCCACCAAGTGACTATTGTAAGTCGCGCCTTCGAGGGACTTCCAGCGGAGGAGATGCATGACAATCTAACAATTTCTAGACGGGGTGGGTTCGACCAGTGCCCATCACTAATCGAGAATCTGATTCGAGATTTCGGCTATGCTTTCAAGACGTCATTTCAAATTCCCAAATCGGATGTTTTGGTTTTGAACGATTTTTGGCTTCCCGCGATTGCCCCATTGTTGAGACCCAGCTTGAAGGGAGTAGTAGTATCTGTTAATCGAATTCCGAAAAATCAGTATAAACTCTATTCGAGAAGCGATACATTTGTTTGTCCCACAAACCGTGTATCTGAAATCCTGAAGAAGCAATTACCCCACCGGCAATCAGACATCTTCACAATTGCGAACCCTTATGATAGCACTACATTTAGCCCAAGCGATGAGCTTGGAGATGGATTACTTTACGTGGGGCGTATTCACCCAGAGAAAGGACTGGATATTCTGCTGAATGGCTTTGGCCACATACATCAAATGTTTCCTGATCTCGGGCTTACTATTGTGGGACCATGGAAAGAATCTCAAGGAGGAGGAGGCTCGGCTTATTTTGGTAAACTTAAGGAACGTTCGAAAGCGCTTCCTGTTCGCTGGCTGGCTCCGGTCTATGATCCAAGCGAACTGCGGAACCTATATCATTCACACCGTATCTTTTGTTATCCATCGATCAGCGATACATGTGAAACAATGGGAATAGCTCCTGTCGAGGCTATGGCCTGCGGATGCATTCCGATCGTTAGCAATCTTCCGGTATTCAACTCGTTCCTGGCCGAGAATGAGTCAGGCCTGTCGTTTGATTATAAGGCGCACGACGCCCCTCAAAAGTTGGCATCGCTTGTTAGGAAGCTACTAAGCGACCCGCAACTTCAGGAGAAACTTCGGCAAGGTGCAATCGCTTCATCTCAAAGGTTCTCAATCCCAAAAATTGGTGATGACTTTTTAACCCTCTTTACCTCGAGACATCGACTATGAATCTGGAAGCGATCACTCCGCTACTGATTACTTATAATGAAGAAGCCAATCTCACGAGGACACTGAAGGCACTGGCCTGGGCCAAACAGATTGTAGTTATCGACAGCTTCAGCACCGACCAAACTCTTCCTTTGCTCCGAAAAGATCCGCGAGTCTTAATATTCCAACGAACCTTTGATTCATTTGCTCAGCAGTGTTCCTATGGAGTTGAAAAAGTTTCAACTCCTTGGGTATTGAGTCTGGATGCCGATTACATTGTTTCCAAAGCTTTAGTTGAAGAGTTTCGATCAATAGAAGATTCTGACGAAATTGAAGCCTATGAAATTTCATTCAGACTTCTAATTCACGGAAGAATTCTAAAAGCCTCCCTTTACCCTCCTCGAATTGTGTTTTTTAGGAAAGGGAGTATTCGCTATGAAAATGATGGGCATGGGCATCGAGCTGTCGCTTTAGATAGACACTCTGCCTTGCGATCACCAATCATTCATGACGACCGAAAGCCGATGAGCCGATGGCTAAAGAGCCAGAAAGGTTATGCCAGCCAAGAAGCCCAAAAGATCACCTCGAGTCCGTTCAAGAATCTTCCGTTCCAAGACAAGTTGCGCGCCCTCATGGTTCCTGCTCCGTTTGCCGTAATCGTCTATTGCCTCCTAGTTAAAGGACTTTTATTCGAAGGTGTATCCGGTTGGGTCTACACCGCCCAACGGGCCTTCGTCGAATGTCTATTATCAGGCAAAATACTGATGCGGCACCTAAAGAACCTTGGATTCTCTAAGCGTCACTTGGAATCGTCTTAGTATAATAGGACTTGTAGTATTGATAGTGGTAGTAATCGGGCAAGTTCGTATCAATACAATTAAAGATCAAGCCAAGCACATTCACTTGACGTTGATATAGAAGATCTAAAGCGTTTTGCGTCATTCTCGATGATGTATGTGCTGATCGCATTACCATCAAAGTCCCATCAATTTTAGGCGCAAGACTCGGCGTATCATCCGCTGCAAGGATCGGCGGCGTATCGAAGATAACATAGTCGTAGGCTTCCCGCACCTGTCTTAAGAAGATCTCCGCAACCGGACTAATTAGTAGCTCACCAATATGCGCATGCGCATGTCCACGGGCGATAAAGTGAAGATTTTGATAGCCGGTATCCTGTAGAACCTCAGTCCATTGCCGTCTTTGCTCTAACAAACCGGCAAGACCTGGGCTAGATGCTAATCCAAAGTCTTGATTTAGAAGACCCTTTCTTAAATCGGCGTCCACAAGCAAAACTCTCGACCCAGCAAACGCCATTGTTATTGCTAGGTTGGCTGAAACCGTGGATTTACCCTCATTAGGGATCGCACTGGTAACGATGAGCGTTTTGGGGCGCTCTCCTTCGATCGCCATATACATGAGTGATGATCGGATGTTTCTAAAAGCTTCGGAATAGACTTGCCGTTCATCATCCGTGTTCAAGAGACCAACCCGGTCATACCCGTCAGCAATCAACTCAAGAGGAACCTGCCCTAGAACTTCCTCTTCAAAATAATCCCGTAATTCTGTGAACGAATTCACTCGATCGTCAATGCGATCTAGTAAAAACAGAATTCCGCCGCCAGCCAATAGGCCAAGAATCAGCCCCATTCCAAGAGACTTACCCACTCCAGAGCGTTGTGAATAAGCAGGCGATGCAGGCTCAAGGATTGAAATACTTGTTTGAGTCAGAGTCGGAGATGCTTCCACATTTTCAGTCGTCTCTAACAGACGGTCATAAAGATTTTTTACTCGATCCACATCGGCTGTGAGTCGGGAAAATTCAGCAATCTGTTGGCTCGATTTAAGCGCCTTCTTTTGCCAAGTCTCCATCTGAGAGTTGATATTGGTAATTTGCAGTCTCAAGGCATTTTTTCTACTTTCAATCTGCTCTAGACTTTGACTTCGGTAAAATCCAAGGAGCTCTGTTTGGGTTTTTATTTCCTCTTTGATTCGAGCAATCTTTGGATGTTCTTCTCGTAAATTTTTTCGGAGCTGTTTTAGCTCATTCTCGAGCATCAAAATTCCACGACGAGCTTTGAGGTATTCGAATTCCGGCTTTTCCCCGAGCAACTCTGCCGACGTTCCCCCTTCCTTTTCGACAAGCTCTGCATCTCGTTCTTGTTGCTCTAAATTCTGCTCGAGATCCATTAGCTCTAACAATTCTAATTCCTTGTTAGCATCCGCAAGCTCTTGTTCGAGTTCCGAAACGTAGGCCGCTGCGGTATTCCCTTTTTCTTGCAGCCCGATAACATCGTTACCTTTTTGAAAATCGTATAAGTTTTGCTGAGCTGTTTTTAATTCACCTTCGAGCTTTAGAACTTGCTCAGTAATCGCGGAAAGTGTTTTCTGCGAAGCTTCATTTCGCATCTCATCTTTAAAATGAACAAAAGCCTCCATTACCGCATCCAAGAAATACTGCGTATAGATTTGGCTTCCCCCCTTGGCCGAGAAGTTAAAGATCGATGACTTGGGCTGCTGAAACACTTGAATATCCACCCCCGCCGTAGCAACTTCTGGATGAAGGGCTCGAACCCGTTCAGCGGCGCGTTCTCGAACCTTACCGCTGCGCATCAGCTCGATTTGAGTCCCGTAGAAGTTAGTTAATTCTTCGGTATAAACTGCTTTTTCTGGAATCCTGATTTGAGGATCCACCATCATTCGTGCGCCCGATATATAGACAGCTGGAGCAGTCGCTAGTTTATAGCCTTGAAAGCAAAGCCCAGCGCTCACTGTTAGGAGAAGCACCCACCCGCGTCGCTTAAGCAGATTCTTATAGCGATGAAGCTTCGTGAAGAACGATGCCGACCAGGACGCCATGATCCGCGGCTGTTCGAAGTTAACTTCCTGCATAACTACTAGAAGTTAATCCATCTTGCCCGAACGACAACTCTATCGTCCGCCTGCAACTCAAAATCTTCTTCCACACGCCCTTTATCGAGGACAGCCGCTACGTTGACGATAATTTCTTTAGTATCCGAAACATTCTGGCCCACTTTGCGAATCACCCTAACTTTACCTTTATCTGCAAATTCCTGAAAACCGCCGGCCGCCAAGATTGCTTCACTAACCGTTAGAGGATTTTCAGCTGGCATTGGGATCGGACCAGGCCTTAACACTTGGCCCGTAACAAATACTCTTCCTTTTGACGCTTGGTTAGGAATAACAATAAAATCGTTGGGTTCTAGAACGATATCTCCATCTGTGTTTCCTCCATCAATGATATCCGCCATATTGACGTTCATCGTTTTTTTACCCTGAGTATGACGTCGCTCTACCCGCACCGACGTCCTGTCTGCCGAAGGAGCAAAACCTCCCACTTTTAGAATTGCTTTACTAACAGTAAATACTTCATTAGTAGGAATCTGAATCGAGCCAGGCTGATTGACTGCGCCAAAAATATAGACTTTACCTCGAAATTTCCGATTTGTATCCAGGGCGATAAGCACGGTCGCCTGCTTGTAAAATTCCTTTTCGAGCAGAGGCTTTACCTTATTCGCTAACTGTCGACAGGTTAATCCGGCTGCCGGAATTTTTGTGAGATATGGCAAACTCACCATTCC
>JBCCKK010000156.1:0-7913 GCA_039027395.1 Verrucomicrobiota bacterium
ATCGAAACAGATCTTTTTGCAAATATTGCTCCCGGTGTAAGTAGCCGATTTCCTATCAAATTGCGAAACCCTTTTTCTAAACCGCTTAAATTCGATCTCAAGGTATCTGCAAATACCGGACTTCCCATCCGCATCAAACCCAAAAGCCAAATGGTCGAACTGGGAGAAAAAGAGATGAAAGAGATTGAAGCTTCCATTGAACTACAAAGTTCCGATGACGGAGAAGAGGGATTTAGGGATTGGACAATTTTCACTTACGTAGATCCCGGAAAAGTAAACCTCAGCCAAACCAAAGATATTCCAAAGTCAGTCGCAGGGTTAGAGGGAAACGTTGCAGCGAAAAGTTACCGACCGATTAGAAATACGATCGATTTCGAAAAATCTGCAGGTGGACTTAAACGACAGGCGGCCGCGCTTGCTTTTGTCGAGTATTACTCGGAAAAAGATCAAAGTATTACCTTAGGTGCTTCGGCAGACTGGTGGATGGAATGTTATGTTAATGGAGTCCTGGCCTACAGCACCATGGACGATGGAAATGGGGGTGGATATACGGTCCTCGATCACACGTTCCGTGTAGACGTTAAGAAAGGGAAAAATCTGATTGCGATTAAGGTGCTTAGCGGAGCAGCAGGCTGGAAGCTATTGCTCGGAGGTCCAAAAGATCTAGAAAAAGCCAAAGGAATATCGATTGATCAAATCGAAATCCAACTTGAAAGCAATGGTAAGCTACTTGCAAAAGAATTCGTTAAAATGAATATCACCACACCAGTTCCCCTCCTCAAAAAGGGTGATTGGAACTTATCTATAGACACCTGGGATTCGGTCCCTTCAGAAATCGAACTCACCGAAATTCAGGTCACTAATCTCTATGATAAACACCCCGACCAATCCCGCTGGTGGCAGGGTGACCAAGACCTATCGGGAAGAGTGTGGTTCCGTGGAGACTCGGAACACCTTTATATCGCTGTTCAATCAAACGACGACTACTACCAAAAAGGCACGGAAGCAAAATCGCTTTGGAAGTCAGATTCTTTGCAAATCGCATTCACAAAACCTGGTGATATGAATTTTGATGAATACACAATCGGTCAAATCGAAGAAGAGGTAACCGTCTATAAACACAAACACCGATCAGGCCTTAAAGCTGGAAAACTACCAGCAAATAACCAAGAAATCGAAGCCCGTATTAAACGATCCGATAAGAAGACATTCTATTTCCTAAAAGTCGATCGCCAACTCTTTGGACGAGGTGCCGTCTCGCTTAATCTATTGATCAATGACAACGACTCCGGTGAGCGCGAACAGTTCATTCAGTGGCGGCCAGGACTCGGAGAGTCTAAAGACACAAGCCTTTGGAAAACGATTAGCTTACCAAATGATCGCTAGAATCACGCAGTGACTTCCCGTATTGTTGTTTGATATGGCAAAAACTTCTCCCAATCTTGCGACACAAAGAAGAAGTTCTCAGGGGAGCATGCAAACTGAGATCTCTCGATCGATTCGGAAACAGATTCAGAACGGAACTTATGAAATCGGAGCTTTTTTGCCACCCATTCGACAGCTGGCTCGTCAGTTCCACACCAGTATTACACCGGTAAATAAGGCTCTCGAAGAATTGGCAGAAGCGGGTTACGTCGAAAAGACTCAGGGGTCGGGCGTTCGTGTTGCAGCCTCTCATCAAGCAACTGCAAAAGTCCAAGCTCGCCCGTTGGTGGAACTCATTGCGTATTGGGATGCTCCTGGTGTTAAAAAGCCGTCCAAATCGATACATCGTCTCGAAGCTGTTGAAGAATGGTTAACGTGGTCGCTTAGCCAATCTGAAAAGATCCGACTCGTTCTCACTTCGGTTAACCGAGAAAATACTCAGCAGGTTGAACAACGTTTCCAAGAAATTCTGGACATCAACCCGGACGGCTTGGTTTCCGCAATGCCTATGCCGCCGTCGCCAAAAACCTTGAAAATCATTCGCAAGGTCAAGACTCAAAATATCCCCTTCTGCTATTTTGCCGCTTTTGTTGACTTGCAAGACTGCGATCGAATTCATTCCGATTTTGAATCAGGACAATATCAACTGACTCGATACCTAACCGAGAAAGGCCACAAAAACATTGCTCGTATCGCTGTTTCTTCCGATTTCTATTATGACCAACTCAAGCAAGAAGGGTTCACCAAAGCTCTAAAAGAAGTCGGTTTAACCAAAAAACAAGCAGCTACATTCACGATCGATGGAGGACTCCATTCGCTTCCACTGGACAAAAGGTATCAACTTCTTCTTCGCAAGCTCAGTTCGCACTTGGAAAAGTATACGATTACAGCAGTTATGGCTCCCAACGATCTCGACGTGGCTATCGTGCGTCGCTGTTTACATGAATTAGACAGACAAGATGTGGAAGTCGTAGGCTACGACGCAATCTGGTCCGAATTCGATCGAGATGATTGGTCGCAATTTCTCGGAGAGCACTATTCCATGTACAAACCGTTCACTAAGCGCACGGATCGCCCCGTTTCGGTTGATACCCACTTGGATCAAGTCGCCCTGGCAATCAGCGAACTTATTACTGAACGTCTCTTAGGCAGACTTTCCAAAGAACCTCAGATCCGAACCATTCCTCAGACATTAGTCATCCCAAAAAAGACTGTCTAACAGTCGAGGCCAGTCCAAGCGGCATTCGATTTACTCGATGCAACCACGGCCTCAATAAAGGCCATGCCTCGAATACCATCTTGAATTGTGGGATATTCGCAAACATCGGAATCGTCGACAGATCTCAAGTCGTTGACAAAATTGCGATAAATATTGGCAAATGCCTCCAAGTATCCCTCGGGGTGACCCGCAGGAATTCTACCGTGAGCAGCTGAAATCTTACTAACGTAACCGTTAGCCGTTCTCATGATTTGGATAGGAGCGTCCATCGGCTTGAACAGCAAGGTATTTGGTTCAACCTGGTGCCATTCAAGTCCTGCTTTTTCGCCCCAGATCCGAATATTTAAGTTATTTTCTTCTCCAACGGAAATCTGAGAACTGTGAAGAATCCCTTTTGCTCCATTTTCAAAGCGAAGCAAGATGTTTGCATCGTCATCTAATGCCCGTCCTCCTACAAAGGCGGTAATATCCGCTGCAAGTTCCTTAATTTTTAAACCGCTTATACATTCAGCTAAGTTTTCTGCATGCGTGCCAATGTCACCAATACATCCTCCAGCACCTGACTTCTCGGGATCGGTCCGCCACGAAGCTTGCTTCTGCCCTTCTTCTTCAAGGCGTGTGGCTAACCACCCCTGTGGATATTCAACGACGATTTTGCGAATTTCGCCAAGCTCACCGTCCCTTACCATCTGACGGGCTTGCTTCACCATAGGATATCCCGTGTAGTTGTGGGTCAACGCATACTTCAAACCCGTCTTTTTCACAATTTCACCCAACGCCTTAGCTTCCGCTAAATCAAAAGTTGCTGGCTTATCTGAAACCACATGAAATCCAGCTTCTAAAGCCGCTTTCGCGGGAGGGAAGTGGACATGATTCGGAGTAACAATCGAAATAAAATCCATTCGCTCGCCATCAGGTAGAGATGCTTCCTTAGAAATCATTTCTTCCCAAGTTCCGTAACAACGCGCCGCGGGGAGAAAAAGATCCGCCCCGGAATCACGAGATCGTTGAGGATCTGAACTGAATGCACCACATACAAGTTCAATTTGTCCGTCAATTGCTGCGGCAATTCGATGCACAGCCCCAATAAATGCTCCCCGGCCGCCACCGACCATTCCCATTCTCAATTTCCTGCTTTTCAGATCGCTCATGCGAATATCTTCCTTGCGGATCTTCGAATGAAAAGAAAAAACACTATTGCCAGAAATCAGTAAATGTCTTGATTAAGTAAATGAGTCCATTGTTCGAAATACGAGACCAAGTCGTTATAGTCACCGGGGCCACAGGAGTCCTGGCCGGAACCGCAGCCGATTACCTACTTGAACAGGGATGTCGAGTGGTTTACCTCGGGCGCACTCAGAAGAAGCTCGATGAAGCGGTTGCCCGTGCCGGAGAAAATGCAGATCGAGTCCTCGCCATTCCTTGCGATGTTTTAAAAGAATCCGATCTTGAAGACGTTAAGGCGACGGTCTTGGAAAAATGGGGAAAAATTGATGTTTTGATCAACGGTGCGGGAGGGAACCAACCCGGCGCTACGATCGGACCTGACAAAAACTTTTTTGATCTCAATCTCGAAGACTACAGCACAGTTCTCGATTTAAACCTAAAAGGAACCGTTCTTCCTTCTATGGTATTCGGCAAGTCCATGACTGACCAGAAAAGCGGTTGTATTGTCAATTTTTCATCCATGGCAGCAGACCGAGTCATTACTCGCGTCCTCGGATATAGTAATGCCAAAGCATCCATCGACAATTTCACTCGCTGGCTTGCCGTTGAGATGGCCCATAAATTCGGAGAAGGGATTCGAGTCAACGCCATAGCCCCTGGTTTTTTCATTGCAGATCAAAATCGTCGATTACTAACCAATGAAGATGGCTCCTATACCGATCGGGGCCAATCGGTGATTAACGCGACCCCGTTCAAACGATTTGGTGAAGCAGCAGAAGTCTGTGGGACCCTGCACTATTTGCTAGGCGATGCCTCGAAATTTGTCACCGGAACCGTCATACCCGTAGACGGTGGTTTCTCCTGTTTCTCGGGTGTTTAAAGCTGCTTTTGTTATTAAAAAATAATGCGGGGCCTTTATAAAGGCCCCGCATTGGTCCACCGAATAACCCACCTATTAGGAGTCGAGGGTTACTGCCGCTTCTCCTCCTCCATGCCGGCATAAGCCTCAATGCCCATTTCGGACAAATCCAATCCTTCAATCTGTTCTTCATCCGTTGCCCGGTTTTTAACAATTCGATCTGATATCAAAAACATCATTGTTCCGAGAATACCAAAAGTAAGGAAACACGTGAAAACACCCAGAACTTGGACCATGAATTGTTTGCCATCTCCCCAAAAGATTCCAGTTACCCCATACTCACCATTCGCAAAAATCCCTACGAATAGACCGCCTAAAGCTCCGCACGTTCCGTGCACAGAAATCGCTCCAACCGGATCATCTAATTTCATGAAGTCTTCGATAAATAGGACACTGTAGACAACAACAACCCCACAAATCGCTCCGATCACTACCGCAGCCCAGGCATCGACAAAGGCACAGGGAGCAGTGATACCGACCAATCCTGCGAGAAGACCATTACAACAAAAACTGGGGTCAATTTTTCCAAATTTCATTCGACTCGTGATTGCAGCAAAAACAGATCCCGCTCCCGAAGCCAAAGCTGTATTCACTGCGATAATTCCGATCTGCGAGTCGGTTCCTGCTAAAGTGGAGCCTGCATTAAACCCAAACCACCCAAATGCGAGGAGGAAGGTTCCCAAAAACGCCATGGGAAGATTGTGACCAGGGATAGGATTGGCTGTCCCATCTTCATTAAATTTACCAACCCGTGGTCCCACGATATACGCACCAACTAACGCTAAAACTCCCCCAGCCATATGCACAACCGTTGATCCGGCAAAATCAACGTAACCCAATGTGCTCAACCATCCTCCACCCCAAACCCAGTGTCCAAAGAGTGGATAGATAAATCCAGTGACAACAATTGAGTGAAAGGCAAATCCAGTGAGTTTCCACCGTTCTGCCAACGTTCCTGTTGGAATGGTGTTCGCGGTATTTGCAAACACCAATTGGAACATGAATAAAGCAAAGAGCCCTCCGGTATACATTCCCTCACCGCCCAAAAACCAACCACTTGTACCGATAATGCTGTATTCGCCGATTCCCCATTGCAAATCAAGTCCCGTATCAAAGCCCAACGCTTCGCTACTTCCCATACCACCAAACATAATTGCAAATCCGAATGCCCAATAAGCCAGCATCCCGATGCCGTAATCAAGCATGTTCATCGACATGGTGTGGGCCACATTTTTTGATCGGGTAAAACCACCCTCAACAAAAGCAAACCCCGCCTGCATCAACATAACTAGAAAGGCTGCTGTTAAAACCCAAACGAGGTTGGCACCTACCCATCCCTGGGACGCTTGATCTGCTGCAGATTCCAATCCTTCAATCTCACCCTGTTTGCTCTTAACGCGCTCAAGCTCGGATTCAAGCTGATCTTTCACCTCGGATAGAGACTTAACTTTCGCCTCCATCGCATCATAAGACTTAAGCTTTTCTAGATCGGTTTTTGTTTCAGCCGAGATACCACTTTCCATGATGATCCGTTGCAAGCGAATCGTATCTCGTTGCAGCTGGCGAATCTCACCCTGAAGATTTCCTGAACCAGCAGGTGTATTTTCAACAACAGGAACGGCTACCTCTTGGGCCAAAAGGCTCCCAAGACTTGAGAGCATCATCGCAATAATTAGCATCCAGCGACATAGTGAGAATGGAATGGTCATGGTTCTCTCCAAAACGAAGCACCATTCGTGCCAAAAATCAGCTAAAACAGACTATTCGACTTTGTGGCCTCGCCAATAACGAACCGGTTTTGCTTCTTGATCCCCACTTGTCGTGGGTTTTTCTTCTGCTTCGACAGGTGTTGTTTCCACAGGATTTTCGGTTGTTTCTGCCATAGGAGGCATCACTTCTACAATCCCAACATGACGAAATCTGGCCAGCGTCCGAGCGATTACATCGGGTGAGTGCCCAGATTCGAACGCAATTTGGTTCACATTTTTTTCGCCCGTGCAAAGCAGCAGGATTGAGAGCTCCTCCGGATTTGCGTTAATTGACTCGGATTCTTTTCCGGCACAATAGACGGGAACGTCGTCCCATTTAGGCATGGCACGGTGTAGTGATTCGAGCTCTGTTGTCCGCCGCTTAATTTTTTCCAGTAGTTTTTCTGTTGGATAGGAAATTAAGCTTTGGCGTAAAGGTTTCGCTGCCTCTTCAAAGGCAAAGTCCGCATCAATCCAGGAACATAACTCCTGCAGGGCATCCAAACCTGTGTGAGCCTCCTGGACCGCATCTACCAACTGCCCCATTTGAAAAAAAAGCTGTCCATGAACTTCACGAGATTCTGGATCTAATATATTCAGAGCGCCTGTCTGATTCGACGACGAGAGAAGTTTAACCACCTCCGAAAATGACATTTGTTTAAATGATCCGGCAAACATAAATCCTTGGATAAGCAGTTTTTATACCGATTTATTAGCTTTAGGCATAACTTATGCTAACTAATAGAATAATGCGAGTTGGAATAGCCATCTGGCCTCAAGATAATGCGGAGTGGTTGGAGCTCGGGCTCTCCTCCAAATTAGGCGTTGAGGTTGAAACCATAGGCGACGTTTTGAAAGATCCCGTTGCACCCTATGGTTTGATTATTATTGATGGCGACAATCCGGGTCCATTTTTTATCGGTTTTTATCGAGCTCTTGTATCCGGCTTCGGGACACCCAATATGATCGTCTTGGGAAATTCGGACAGCCCATCGATGTCGGTGATCGAATGGGAGCCCAGCAAAACGGTTTTTGTTGCTAAACCTTATGAGATTGAGTCTGTTCTTCAACTGGTGGTTAAAAAGTCGGAAACCATTGAAGAAGCTCCCGCCACAGACACCAAAGAAATTAAACCCGTCGAGGGTGAACCCACCTCTTTGGGTTACCTTTCAATGCTTCCTCTCGCCGATCTCGTTCAGATGTTGTGTATGAGCGACTGGACGGGAATGATTTGTGTTAGACACCTTAGCCAAGACGGTCTGGGTTATCTTTACATATCCGAAGGAACTCTGTATCACGCCGAAACTAGCAATGCGAAAGGGCTACAAGCATGCTATCAAATGCTGCTCTGGGGACGCTGCCAATACTCATTCGATGAAGAGAAAGTCTTAGATACAGTCACCATTAAAGTTCCTTGGCAGGAAGTCATGCTGGA